>SCUN01000210.1 GCA_004297655.1 Acidobacteriota bacterium
CGCGCAGCGCTGCCGCAATCATGGGCTGGTCGCCGATCAGGACGACGTTGAGGCGCTTCACCCGGCGGATCTCGGCGCTCCGTCGGTCGTCGCGGCTGATGGCATTGCCGCTGTTGCCGTCAACCGTCAGCGTGGCGCTCAGCGTTCGATCCGGCCCTGGCTCGATGAGGAAGGCGCGGACCTCGGCTGGTCCGATCTCGAATTGCTCTCGACGAGGCGCCGCGCCGCCGTCGATCGCCAGCGACGCGCGCCTCGCGGCCGCGCCGAAATTGGTGACCTCGGCAATCGCGCCGCCTTCCTCGGTGCCGGCGAGATTCGTGATCGCGACGTTGTCAGCGGGCCCGCCGATCTGCCGCCACTCGACGGTCCGATCGATCGTCGCCGGCGCCGGAAGGTCGGTGATGACCGCCACGCGACCCGAGGTCCGTCGCCGTGCGAGTGCGATGGCGTCCGCGAGCTCGCCGGACGCGTCGGTCGCATCCAACCGGTCGATCGCGTCTGCCGCTCCCGGCGAACCGGCTTCGACAACTTCGGCCTCGACCGCCCTGGCTCCAGCGGCGATGACGCTGACCGCACTGCGCCGAGGTTGCGCCGACAACCACTGTTTGGCTGCCGCGCGCGCCGATTCGATCCGAGAGGCGTCTCCCGTCCGCGCCGACATGCTCATCGAAACGTCGAGGATCAGCGCGGCGGCCGGACGCGGGTCTGGCCGCGACGGCCAGCTGATCGCCGCCGCCACGAGTACGAGCACCGCCGCCTGGAGCCACACCAGCCATGGCGGCAATGGGCGGCCGGCCTGCGCTGCCGCTCGGGGGTCGAGCGGCGAATCGAGCCAGAGAAAGACGTTACCGACCTCGCGCGTTTCCACGTCCGGCCGACGCGCGCGCCACAGCAGCCACGCCGCCGGCAACGCGAGCAGCAACGCCCACGGATGACTGAACGCGATCATGAGCTACCGGCGGCCCGCGATCACGGCTGCCTGGATGAGCGCGTCGAGCGCCCGGTCGAATGTCATCGATGTCTTCAACTGTACGAATGGCATTCCGTGAACGCGACAGTGCGCCGCGATGTCACGCGTCATCTCCGCGAAGCGTCGGCGGTAGTTCGCGACGTTCGCGCGCGTCTCGCCGGCGTCTTCAAGATCCACAACACGCATGCCGTCCCGAATCGTCGGCTCGACCTCGTCATCGGTGACGACTTGTACGACCGCGGGATCGAGACCGCGCGACGCGAGCGTGCCGAGTCCATCCAACCCGAAACCCGGCGAGTAGAAATCGGAGATCACGATGACGAACGCGGGCGGTCGCAGGCGGTGGGCCAGTTCGGTGAAGACGGCCGTCAGGCTCGAACGGCCGCCCGTCGCCGCCGCGTCCAATTGACCGAGCGCGCGATGCAACTGCCCGCGGCCGCGCGCGGCGGGCACGTGCGTGCGGAGCGCGTCGTTGAAGAGCGACAGACCGGCGAGGTCGCGACGCGCAATGGCGACATAGGTCAGCGCGGCCGCGATCTTCGACGCCCAGGCGAATTTCGCGGCCATGGACCGGCTCGTGTCGAGCGCGACATGCACGTGCGCCTGTCCCTCGGCTTCGAGGACGCGCACCGCCAGCTGGCGCAGACGCGCCTCGGCGTTCCAGTCGATCTGCCGCGGGTCGTCGCCGGCCTGGTACGGGCGATGGTCCGTGACTTCGAGACCGTATCCTCGCGCGCGCGCATGACGCAGGCCCGCCGTCGACGCGGAGGCGTGCGTCACGGCCGTGCCCAGCGTCAGCCGATCGAGCCGCGCGGTGTCCTGCGGCGTCAGCACATCAGTGCGCCTCGACGGTGGCGAGCACGTCGGACACCAGCGAATCCGTCGTCACGTGCTCCATCTCCGCCTGGAAATTGACGAGCACGCGATGACGCAATGCCGCCGGCGCCACCGCGCGGACGTCGTCTTTGGCGACGTGGTACCGGCGATTGAGCAACGCGTGCGCCTTCGCGCCGAGGATCAGCGCCTGGGCCGCCCGCGGACTCGCGCCGTACCGTCCGTACTGCCGGATGCTGAGCGGCGCTTCGTCGGCGTTGGGATGCGTGGCGCGAACGAGCCGTAGCGCCATCCGGACGACGTCGTCGGCGACCGGCACTTCGCGGATGAGCGCGATCATGCCGGCGACACCGGCGGCGTCGGCCTGCGGCGCCGGCTGCACGGCCGGCGTGCCGGTTGTGCGCGCCACGATCTCGGCCAGCTCGTCGGTCGTCGGCGAGGGCATCAGCAACTTGAAGAAGAACCGGTCGAGCTGGGCCTCCGGCAACGGGTACGTGCCTTCCATTTCGATCGGATTCTCGGTGGCGAAGACCGCGAACGGTGCGGCGATCGGATGCGTGGCGCCGAACACCGTGACCTGTTGCTCCTGCATCGCCTCCAGAAATGCCGATTGCGTGCGAGGCGTCGCGCGGTTGATTTCATCGGCCAGGACGACGTTCGCGAAGATCGGGCCTTTATGGAAGACGAAACTGCGGGCGCCCTGAGGACCGTCGACCAGAATGTTCGTGCCGGTCACGTCGCCGGGCAGCAGGTCCGGAGTGCACTGAACGCGCGAGTAGTTCAGCCGCAGCGCGTGGGCGATGGTGCGCACGAGTAACGTCTTGCCCAGGCCGGGCGCGCCTTCGATGAGCGTGTGCCCGCCGCAGAAGAACGAGATGAGCGCGTGTTCGACGAGGGTCCGGTGCCCGACGAAGGTCTGATGCACCTGGTCGGTGACGTGCTGGAACGTCGAGCGAAATGCGTCGGCGCGCTGTTCGATGGACGGCGTTGAAGTCATCGGTCCTGCTTTCTCTGAGTCTGAAGCGCTGCGAAGTAGCGTTGGACGATACCGCGTCGCGCGAGCGGCACACGGCCGGCGGCGAGATCGGCATCGGCGGCCGTCGCCGCGAGCCGGAGCCGGTCGTTTCCGCCCGCGGCGACGGCAGACGACGGATCGGATCCGATTTCACCCGGCGCGGCCGTCGCGGTGATCGGCCGCGCGGTCGCGGCGATCGCTGCGGTCGAGGAAACGGGATCGGCCGCGGCGGAGTTCGACGGCGGCGTGTTCTGTCGTTCGGCATCGGCGGCGGTGCCGGGGCCCGGCGGCAACGTCAGTGAAGACAAGCCCGACTCCGGAGTCCGTGACGCGGGCGCCTGCCAGATCATTGGCATCACCACCAGTTGAGCGGCGACGGCCGCGCCGATCCACTTTCGCCAATGACGCGGCAGTTCGAAGGGGTGGGTGTCGCGCGGCGAGAGACGGCCGAGCTCGGAGATCGCGGTGTCTCGCACGAGCGCCGCCATGCCGTCGCCATCGCAACTGACGGCGCTGACGACGAGGTCGCGGAGGTTCGCTCGTGTGTCGATGCGACGGGCGATGGCCAACCGTGCGGGCTTTCGGCTCAGCGCGGTCCCTGCGCTGATGGCCAGCGCAATCGCCGCCGGCGCGATCAGGGCGAGCGGGCTTCTGATCTCCAGCAGCCACAGCGCTTCGGTCGCGACAGCGGCCGTGATGAGGCCGGGCGCCAAGGTTCTGACGAACGCCACCAAACCGGCGCGACGTTCGAACGGACGGAGCGCCGCCTCAATCTGTCGCTCAGTCCCCATCGGTGACTCTCCGTGAGCGCAACATGCTCGGGACTGCCGCGAGCATGATGAGGCCGGCGATCGCCGGCGCCAGCATGCGCATCAGATCCGTGGGCAACATCCGCACGCCGAGTGCCGCGATCAGGCACACCGCCATCGCCGTGCACCATACCCCGACTCGGTCGCGCAGAGCGACGCTGGCGGCCGCGGTGACCCCCGCGGCGAGAGCGGAGAATCCCAACGACATGCCGATATGCCGGGCGATGTCGCGGGGTGTCGCTGCCGAGATCTCGCCGGCCGCGACGAATGCCGGCGCGGCCACCGCGATGAACACCAGCGAGAGCGTGACGAGTGCGGTGATTCGAGCGCGGAAGACCGTTGCCGTCGGCAATCCGGCGAGAGCGCTCCAGTCCGCCAGGCGTCGTGCGCCATCGTCCGTCAGCACGGCAGTCGCGAGCCAAGTGAGCAATGCGGCCGCGGCGAGTCGGTCCATGGCGGTCAACTGTTCGAGGAGCGACGCCTGCCAGAGCGGCACACCGCCGGTCGGACCCCAGACGATGACGAACGACGCTGTTGCCGCAGCATGAAGGATCAGGACGGCGGGCCAGATCGCGCGCCGCCCGATCATTCGTGCCTCATGCAGCGCGACGGCGATCATCGCCCCGCCTCGATCTCGATGACGCTGTGGCTGACCGCTCGGACGTCGCGCTCATCGGCGCCGGTGATGACGATCGATGTCGGCGCCGCGGCCAGAGCGCGAATCCAGTCGATGGCTTTCGCCCGGACGCCGGCATCGAGATTCGCGAATGGATCATGTAACACCAACACGCCTCGTCCGGCGATGAGCGCGCCGAGCAACGCGGCCGCGGCTCTCGCCGACGGCGTCGTGAGTGGCATGTTGCCGGTGAGTCCGAGTCTCGCGATGCCCTCGTCCACGGTGCTTCGCGTCAATCCGCGCGCGGCGCCGATCGTTCCGACGTGCTCGCCGAGCGTGGTGCGCGGATGAGCGGCGCGCGCCAGGCAAATGCTCGCGGGTCCATCGATCCAGACCCGCCCGACGAGCGGCGTGCGCAGGCCCGCCAGGGTTTCGGCCAGGCGCAGCAGGGCGGGCACATCAGCTCCGAGCAGCCCGACGCAGCGTCCGTCTGCCACGTCGAAGGTGAGCGCGGGTCCGCCCGCTCTGATCGGCAGTCCTTCAACGCGCAGCATTTTTCACCTGAGTCGTTTCGATCCCGGGCCAGACGTGCAGGATGACAAATGCGCTGCCGCGCGTCGCGACGCTCGCACCAGACGCCGACCACTTCAGCCAATTCGACGGCAGCCGGCACACAACCGCGTCGCCGGGTGTCGGCGCGCTTGATGCGACTGGGCGGGAAGACCCACCCGCGGCAATCGGGCCGATCGCCACGCGATTCTCCGCCCGCAGTTCGCAATCACTCAGGGCGAACGGCGCACGGTTCGCGATGACGAGCCCGTCGCCGTCCCGTGAAACGGCCAGCCACTCGTGATTGAGCGTGCCCGTGAGCTCGAAGCGCTGCCGGACGCCGCGGCCCGCCGTGTAACGGTAGAGCGGGCGGCCGTCGAGCGACGCGCTGCTTTCCGCGTTCTGCAGTCCGCGCCCGATATCCACCGAGGCCTCTTCGACGTCGGGCGCCATTTCAACGACCGCCGCCCCCGGATGCTCGACGTCGCCCTTCATGAACACCAACGACTGCGACACGCCGGCGAACTGATGCACGAATGACGAGGCCTGGATGTCGACATCGTGCGAACTGCGCGTGACCAGTCCGACGCCGGCGGCAGACACGACGACTGGCACACCGACGAGCCACATCACCGACGTGCGCCGCCAACTGAGGAGTGCCGTGAGCGCGCTGAGCAGGCCGACCGTGAGCGCGAGACTCAGCGCAGTCCGCGCGGCCAGTCGCGAATTGGCATCGAACGGCGCGACGACCGGATCGACAAATCCGCTATCCTGCCACCAGCGGGCCGCCCGCCACAGTGTGTACGCCGCGACCTGCTCGCTCGGAGCGGTGGCGGCGGAGGGCCAGACGACTTCGTCGGCGAGGTCGTACGCTCGCCAGGCCCTGGGCGCCTCGGCGTCTGTGACGCTGACAGTGCACGCGGACTCGACAGCCGCGCCGCCAATGCAGAGCGTGACCGGATCGTCGACCGGGAGCAGCGTGAGCGCGGCATCGCTCGAGGCCACGACAAGGCCGGCCGCGTCGATCACGGTGACGCGGATGCCCGGCGACGCGGCGATCGTTCGGAGAAAGAGTGTGACTTCGGTCGCGGCGGCGGCGTTCAGGTCGATGTCGCGGCGCGCGGTCGCGCCGCCCCATTCGACGCTGACGGCGCCGCGCAGCGCCGCGTCACCCGCCGTGATGCTGATATTGACCGGCAGCCACCGGCCCGGACGCGCGGCGCCGCCCACGCCCGCGCGCACCGATAGCGTGGGCGCGGAGGTGGCCCCAAAAGCACTCGGCGCGGCCGAAGCCGCGCCGAGCAGGAAGATCAGCGCTGCGGTTTGCAGCGCGCGTGCATTCACGGTCTCGTCCTACTTGAGAATCGCCTCGAACGCCGAGAGCACGAACCCGGTCACGAGGCGCGGGTTGTCCTGCATCTCGTCCTTCACGGTGTTGACCCAGAACCCCTCGGGGTGCTGGAGCGAGATCAGCTTTTGCGAGAGCTCTTCGCGCCAATTGTGCCGGCGGCCCTTCGCGTCGGTGAACGTCGGCTCGCCAACCGCGGCGAGCGCCTTCGCCATCACCATGTAGTAGTAGTAGACCGTCTTCTGGCCGAGGCCAGGGTTCTCATCGACGGTGTAGTTGTCCTTGACCCACTTCATCACCGCCTGCACGCGCGGGTCGTTCTTCTTGAGGTTCGCCCACGTGTAGCTCAGCACGCCCGCGTAGCTCACGCTGCCGTAGGAACGCGTCGGGCCGTCCGGGTTGTAGGAGAAGCCCGGGTAGTACACGAAGCCGCCGTCGTTGGACGCCCACTTCTGGTCGTTCGTCTCGCTGTTGTTCTGCGTGCGCTGCAGGAACGTGAGGGCCTTCTGCCACGCCGCGTCGTTGGCCGGCAACTCCGCGTCGTGCATCGCGCGCAGCGCGTACTCGAGGCTGATGATGTCGGCCTTGCGGTCGGGGCGCGTCGCGCCGCCGTAGCCCATGCCGCCGTACCAGAAGTCGGTTTTCGCGATGCCCTCGCCCTCGTCGAGCAGGTTCTGCGCGAGATACGCCGCGCCGGCTTTCACGAGCTTCTGATCCTGCGGCCGCCCGCCCGCCGCAAGCGCGCTCACCGCCACCGCCGTGATGTAGTGCGGAATCGCCTGCTCGTACATTCCGCCGTCCGGCTTGGCGAGCTTCGTGAAGGCATCGAGCGAGGGCGTCACGATCTTCATCGCGTCGGCGCGATTGACGCCCGGCTCGTTGAGAATCGCCATCACCGCCACGCCGGTGACGCCGTAGTTCTTGCTCCACAAACCGTCCGGAGCCTGTTCCTTCTTGAGATAGTCCATGCCCTTCTTGAACGACGCCATCACCTGCGCGCGTGTCGCCGCGGACAGCGACGGCGCCGCCGCCGGCCCCTTGGTCTGATCGGCTTGAAGGGGAGCAATGAGCAACAGACCGGCGCACAGCGCGACGGCGGGGACGAGAACGAACAACGGACGTTTCATATCAGTGACTCCAGGGGCGAAGACGGGAGACGCCGTGCGCGGCGAGACCCGTCATTGCGTAGACGACGCAGGCGGTCGTCCACGCGGGAAGTGCCACGCCGCGATGCGCGAGTGGCGAGGTGCGGTAGATCGTGTCGAGATGGAGGAGATCGATGCCGGCTGCGGATGTCACGGCGACGAACGGATTGGCCAGCAGCAAGGCTGCGGCTTGCCTGGAAGAAAGATCCGCGGTGAGCGGTCCGAGGGCGAAGATGCCGATCACGAGCAGCAGGCCGATGCCCAGGCCGCCCATGGCCGCGGACAGCGGATCCGTCATGAACACGCGCGTCGCACGGCCCAATTCGACCAGCGCGACAATCGAGACCGCGAGCGCCAGGTGGCCGAGCGACGCGGCCATGACTCCGCCGGGAATGGCGCGCCAACTGAAGCCGAGCAGCACCAGCGACGCGGCGCCGCCGAAGGCCAGCATCAAACGCGCTGAGGAGGGGAGCGCGCGCCAGCCGCCCGCCGCGCCGACGATCGGCGCCGCCATCAGGCTCACGAGCGCGACGCCCATGAATGCATTCGATCCGGCGACAGGCCAATCCATCGTCAGCGTTTCGCCGTGACGGCCTTCACCGTGATGACGACCTTCATGCCGCCGATGAGACCGAGCCGCTGGTTCATCACGATCGAACCGTAGGCACCGACGGCGCCGGCGCGCGGGTTCTCGATCACCGGCGAGGGACTGTGGACAAATCCGATCAGCACGCCGTCCATGTCGGCCATGTACCGGCCGTCCATGAGCGTGGAGCCCGTGTACACCCACGGTCCCTCGCTCATCGTCGTCTTGGTGCGCTCGTCGTAGAGCAGTTGCTCGATGCGCACACGCTTCGGTCCAGCGGGCCCGGTCCAGTCGATCCAGATTTCCACCGGATCTCCCTTCGGTGCGACGGGATCGAAATGCATTTTGGGCACGCGCGAATGCGCGGGGTCGAGACCCATCAGGAGAAGCGCCGTGTTGAAAGTCACGGCGTCGGTGTCGATCGTGATCGCGCTTTCGTAGGCCTTCTGGCCGCCCGACGTGTTGGCGACGAACTCGAGCGTGGTGACGTTCTCATTCGCGCGCCCGGAGACCGTCAGTTCCTTCTTCGTCGTGTCGACTTCGATCTGGCCGACGCGATAGACGCCCTCGCGGATCTTCTGGACCATTCCCGAGGGGAGCCGCGTCGGTCCGCCCTGGCGCGACTGCGCGTCGGCGGTGGTGGCCGCCAGGATGACGACGAGGGTTACAGACGATGCGACGGCAATCCGGCGACTGATCAAGCGGTGAAGACGGGGCATTTGGGGCGCTCAGTATAGCCGGGGCGCTCAGCCGCATGACCCTATGGTTCGCTTGGGCACCCTATCGCCATGTCTGTGCAGTAAATGGACAAACCGGTTGACTTCCTAGCCGACTTCGCCCAAGATCACCAACGACCAAATTCGGCATATAAGTCTCAATTTCGTACTTTATGTCCGAATTAATGAGTGTTTAAGAGGATTTCAGATCGGAAGAGC
>SCUN01000211.1 GCA_004297655.1 Acidobacteriota bacterium
CGACGACGGCCAGCCGCGCAACGCCGCCGCAGCGCGGCCCGTCGATCGCCGTGCTGCCGTTTGCGGACATGAGCGCGGCTCGCGACCAGGAGTACTTCTGCGACGGCATGGCGGAAGAGCTCATCACCGCGCTCTCGAAGATCGATGGCCTCGCGGTGGCGTCGCGCACGTCGGCCTTCCGGTTCAAGGGCGAGACGCCGGATCTGAAGAAGATCGCCGACGCGCTCAATGTGACCGCCGTGCTCGAAGGCGGCGTCCGGCGCGCGGGATCGCAGATGCGCATCACCGTGCGCCTGACCCAGGCCGCGGACGGCTTTCAGTTGTGGAGCGAGCGCTTCGACCGCGACGCCGGCGACATCTTCGCGGTGCAGGACGAGATCGCGCGCACCGTCGTTGAGGCGCTGCGCGTGAAACTGACGGGCCCGATCTCCACGCTCGTCCGGCGGCCGACCGACGACCTCGAGGCGTATTCGCTGTATCTCCAGGGCCGCTTTCAGTGGAACCGGCGGACATCCGCGGACGTGCGCCTTGCGCTGGAGTTGTTCGAGAAGGCGATTGCCCGGGATGCGGCGTTCGCGCAGGCGTACGTCGGGGCGGCCGACGCGTGGCTCATGCTCGCGCTCTACGGCGGCGCGCCGGTGGGCGAGGCGATGGAGCGCGCGCGCGCCCACGCCGAAGGCGCGTTGCTCCTGCTGCCAGGGCTGGCGGAAGCCGAGGCGACGCTCGGATCGATTCACGGGCTGCACGACTGGGATTGGCCGGCGGCCGCCGCGAGCTTCCAGCGCGCGGTCGAGCGATCGCCGGGGTACAGCACCGCGCATCAATGGCGGGGCATGCACGAGTTTTTGCCGCTCGGCCGGTTCGATGAGGCCGAAGCCTCGCTGCGCAAAGCGCTCGCCCTCGATCCGCTGTCGATGGCGGTGAAGGCGTCGCTCGGATTCGTCCTGTATCTGTCGGGCAAGCACGACGAAGGCGTGGCCGTGCTTCAAGCGGCAATCGCCGCCGATCCGTCGTTCACGCTGACGCACGTGTTCCTCGGCCACCTGCTGCTCGATCAGGGACGCGCGATCGCGGCGTACGCCGAATTCGAAACCGCGCGCCGGCTGTCGCCGGCCGATCCGCAGCCGCTCGCCGGCCTGATCGCCGCGCAGGCGCGCATGGACAATCTCGCCGCCGCGAAGGTGCTCGCCGAAGAACTGGATGCGCTCGATCGCGTGCAGCCGGTGTCGCTCGTCTTGAAGGGACTGGTACGCGAAGCGCTGGGAGACCGGGCCGGCGCGCTCGATGTTCTCGAACAAGCGTTCGAGGAACGAGTGCCTGAGCTGACGTGGGCGGCCGTGCGTCCGAGCTTCCGCGCGCTGCGCACGGAACCGCGATTCAGGGATATCCTCTCGCGCATGCATCTCGATCACGTGCAGGCCAGGGGATAACCGTGGCCGCCCAAAGCGATCTCTGGACCAACGCGTTTCTCGACGACATGCGCACGCACGGCGATCCTGAAGCCGACGAAGCCATGGCCGTCGTCTTTGAAGAAGGCGGCCGTCAGGCGCAGGCCGTGCTCGGCGTCATCGAGTCGCTCGTGAAGAACAGTGATCCGACGCCCGAGAATCTGCCGAGGGCCCTCCACGCGTACCTCGAGAAGACCTCGAAGGTGCCGGCCCCAGTGCTGCCCAACGTCAAGCTGGGCGAAGACGCGTTCGCCGACCATGGGCCCGAGATCTTTTGCCTGTTGGCCTGCTACTCGCTGCCGGCGGCGTACGGCGCCAGAAAGGGCGCGCAGGTGCTCGCGCGCACCGGCCAGATCACGGAGCGCGCCCACCAGCGGCTGATGCTCACGTCGCAGATGGTGCTCGACGTCATGCAGCCCGGCGGCCTGGCGGCCGGCGGGCGCGGCATCCGGTCCGCGCAGAAGGTCCGGCTGATGCACGCCGCCGTGCGCCATCTATTGCTGAACAACCCTCGCGCACCGTGGGATCTGAAAGAACTCGGTGTGCCGATCAACCAGGAAGACATGGCCGGCACGTTGATGACGTTCTCGTACCACATCATGCACGGCCTCGATCAGCTCGGTCTCTCGCTCACACCGGCAGAGCAGGAGGCGTACCTGCAATCGTGGCAGGCGGTCGGACATTTGATGGGCGTGCGCCCGGAGTTGATTCCGCGGACCGTCGCCGACGCCAAGCAACTCACCGCCATCATCGAAGCGCGGCAAATCGCCCCGTCGCCGGAGGGCAAACAACTCCTGCAGGCGACGCTCCAGATGATGTACCACGCGTCACCGAAGTTCACGCACGGCATTCCGCCGGCCGTGATGCGCGACCTGCTGCCGCCGAATGTCTCGGACTTTCTCGGCGTGCCGAACTCGACGCTGCACAAGTGGGTGCTCGCGATGATGGTCGGCGTCGCGCGCACGATCGACACGCTGACGCGTCGCCGGCGCTGGCGCGCCGCCGTGTTCCGGATCGTCACGGTCCATCTCGTGCAGTGGATGCTCGACCTCGAGCTCGGCCGGCCGGCGCGATTCGAGATTCCGCTGGAGCTCGCCAACGCCTGGAACGTGCAGCCATCGCAGGGCCCCGGCATCCCGGTACCCACGCCCAGCGTGTAAGCTCTCATTTCGTCGATGAGCGCCGTGCGCTACGCGCCCTTCGTCAGTCCGCTGATCCATCGGCGGCTGGCGCGGGTGCCCACTCCCGTCAGTTCACCGGAAGAATCCTCGGTCGCCGGCGCCGTGCTCGTCGCCGACGTCAGCGGATTCACCGCGTTCACCGAGTCGCTCGCCGCCGCGGGTCCGGGCGGCGCCGAGACCGTCAAGGACGCGCTCAACGCCTGCTTCGCGCCGCTCATCGAAATCGTCGTGAGCCACGGCGGCGATGTCCTGCAGTTTGCCGGCGACGCCGTCATCGCGCTCTTTCCATCGATCGACGCCGACAATCTCACCGACGCCGTCTCGCGCGCCGAGGCGGCCGCCCGCGCCGTGCAGCAGCGCGTCGGCACGGTGGCGATCAAAGGGCACGCGACGCTGCGCCTCCGCATCGGCATCGCCGCCGGTCCGCTCCGGCACGCCATCGTCGGCGGCGCCCTCAATCGCTGGTTTTCAGTCACCGGCGGCGATCCGCTCAGCCACGCGCTCGAGCACGCCGGGCGCGCCGCCGCCGGCGACACCGCCATCGCGCCGTCCGCCCATCGCTGGCTCGGCCGGCCGACGCCGATCACGGTGGCGCCGGCCTCAGGTGTGTTGCTGACCGAGGAGGCGCTCGGCTCCCTCCGAGCGTTCGTGCCCCGGGCGCTACAGGCGCGGCTCGACGCCGGCCAGACCGACTGGCTCGCGGAATTCCGGCGCATCTCCACGCTCTTCGCCCGCGTCCGCACCACGACGGCCACGCCGCTCGCCGAACTCAATCGCGTGATCGCCCTGCTTCAGGACGCGGTCTACAAGCACGACGGTGCCGTGAACCAGTTCATCGTCGACGACAAGGGCACGATGCTGCTCGCCGCCTGGGGCGTGCCCGGGCATACGCATGAGGACGATGCGGCGAGAGCGGTGACGGCCGCGCTGGCGATTCGCGATGCGCTGGCGGCGTCGGGCACGGCGGTGAGCGTCGGCGTCGGCACCGGTCAGATCTTCACCGGCATTCGCGGCAACAGCCAACGCTGCGAGTTCGGCCTCATCGGCGATTCGGTCAACCTCTCCGCTCGTTTGATGGAGGCCGCGGACGGTCGAGTGCTCTGCGATGCGGTCACGCGACTGGGCGCCCGCAAGCATGTGTTTTTCGAAGCGTTGCCGCCGATGGCCGTCAAGGGCCGCGCCACGCCGGTGGCGGCGTACCAGCCGGTCCGCGCGCGCGCGAGATCCGCACGAGGGCAGCGCGACGTCGTCGGCCGAACCCAGGAACGGCAGGCGCTCGCGACGGCCCTGCGCAGCGTCGAAGACGGCCGGGCCGGCGTGATCGTCCTCGAGGGCGAGCCCGGCATCGGCAAGTCGCGCCTCGCCGCGGACTTTGTCGAGCGCGCGCGGTCGTCCACCGTGCGCGCGTTCATCGCGACCGGCGATTCGCTCGAGCGATCGGCGCCGCTCCATGCGTGGCGGCGCGTCTTCGGGGGACTCCTGGGCGGCGATGACGATCCGGCGGCCGCTCGCTCGCGGCTCCTCGCCCTGCTCGAACCCGATCCTGACATGGTGGCCCTGGCCGGCCTCGTGAGCGGCGTCGTGCCGATCGATCTGCCGGCCTCGGTCGAGACGGCGGCGCTCACCGCCGACGGCCGCGCCGAGCGAACGCGCCATGTGCTGACGTATCTGTTTCGCCGGGTCGCCGTGAACGGCGCCGTGATCGTGCTCGAGGATGCGCATTGGTTCGACTCGGCCTCATGGGCGCTCGCCGAAGCGTTGCTGCGATCCGAGACGCCCGTACTCCTCGTTATCGTCACGCGCACGATTTCCAGGGATGAGCTGCCGGTCGAGGCGCAGCGGCTCGTCGATCAGGCCGGCGACCAGTACTTCAAGCTGCGCGCGCTCGACGACAACGACATCATCGCGCTCGCGTCGCAGCATCTCGACGTGGACTCGCTGCCGGCGGCTGTCGCGTCGTTCATTCGAGAACGCGCCGAAGGCCATCCGTTCTTCGCGCTCGAACTGCTGAGCGCGCTCAGGGAGCGCGGGCTGATCCGCGTCGAGCAGGGCGATTGCGTGCTAGCGGTTCCGGAGCACGAGCTGGCGACGGTGGGCATCGGCGCGACGGTCGAGAGCGTCGTGACGGGCCGCGTCGACCGGCTGTCTCCGCGCGAACAGCTGACGCTTAAAGTCGCGAGCGTGCTCGGCCGCAGCTTCGACGCGGCCGCGCTCAGCCATGTGCACCCGATCGACACCGATCGCGCGTCCATCGCCGATCAGCTCGAGCGCATGGTTCAGCTCGAGCTGCTCGAGCAGGGCGACGATGCGGCGGCGTACCGGTTTACGCATGCGATCACCCAGCAGGTGGCCTACGACCTGCTGCCGTTTGCCGAACGCCGGCAGCTGCACCGCGCCACCGCGGAATGGATGGAACGCGCGCCCGCCGAGGAGCGGGACGCGCAACTGACCCTGCTCGCGCATCACTGGGCCCGGGCGGAGCACCCGGTCAAGGCCCTCGAGTATCTCGAACGCGCCGGCCGGCAGGCGATCGAGCGGCACAACAACGCGGAAGCGGTCCGGTTCTTCGGCGAGGCGCTGACGGTTGGCGCGTCGGAACCCGCGGAGCGTCGCGGCACGTGGCACATGATGCTCGGACAGGCGCACTTCCATCTGCGCCAAACCGACCTGGCGGCGTCGCATTTGACGCAGTCGCTCGATCTGCTCGGCACGGCGATGCCGTCGGGCGCTGCCGGGCGCGCGCTGTTTGCGATCGGCCAGGTGACGCGGCAGATTCGCGACCTGACGATCGGCCGTCCGTCGGCGACGAGGGGCGCCGAACGGCTCGCCATCGCCTCGGCCGCCGCCAGCCAGTTCGCGTGGGTCAACATGGTGCGCCGCGACGGCGGCGGCGTGGCGACGATGAGTTTGCTCAGCGTGAACCTGGCGGATCGTGCGGCGACGACCAGCATCGTGGGGTTGTCGATGCTGGGCGCGATGGCGTCGGCGATGGGCATGCGCAAGCTGGGCCGCCGCTACTTCGATCGCGCGCGCATCGAAGGCCGCCGGCGGCCGGTGTCGCGAGATTTCCTGCTCGAGTTGTTGTTCGACGCGATGGATCTGCTTGGCGCCGGCGACGTGCCTGGTTGCATTGCGACGCTCACCGAAGGCATCGCGGCGGCCCGCCGGGGCGGCGGCCGGTCGATGCTCGGATCTCACCTGGGGTTGTGCGGCGGCATCTTCGCGATGGCCGGCCGGTTCATCGAGGGATCCGACCTGGTTCGCGAAGCGATGGATGTGATCGGCAAGGACGCGTCGCACGACCGGTTCTACGTCGAAAGCAACTGCACGATCGTCGAGGGGTACCGCCGGCCCGGCGCCGAAGGCCTGGCGTTCTATCGCTCGATGGAGGCGATGATGCTCGAGTCGATGGAGCCTGGCGATCTGCAGGCGCAGCAGGGCCTGTCGGCGACAAAGGCGTTGCTGCACCTGCGCGGCGGGGACTGGGCTGCGGCCGAGGCCGCCGGCGACGAGTCGTACGCGCTGCTCGTGAAGAACTTCCGCACGACTCCGGCCGCGGCCTGGGCCGCGATTCAGGGCACGCCGGAGGTGCACATCGGGCTGTGGGAACGCGCCCAGCGAGAGGGCCTCGATGTCTCGTCGATTCGCGCAAAGGCGTTGCGGTCGGCCGCCATGCTCGCGAAATTCAGAAAGCTGCACCCGGTGTACGACGCGCGGCTGTCGATCGTGCAGGGCCAGATCGCCGCGTTGAGCGGGCAGTCTGACAAGGCCGTGGCCGCGTTTCGCCGCGGCGCCGACGCCGCGAGCCGGATGCAGTTGGCCTACGACGAAGGGCTGGCGCATTTCGAGCTGGCGCGTCTGGCGGCCAAGGGTTCGCCGGAACAGGAGAAGGAGCTGGCGATCGCGCGCGCGATCTTCGTCGAGGGCGGCGCGCAGCACGAGCTCGACCGGATTGCCGCGCTCGAGAGCTGACCTGCTACTATCCTGCCTCGTATGTACCGACTTCGTCTGTGGCGTTTCCCCAGCGCCCGGCTGGTCCTCATTGCCGGCCTTCTTCTCATCGCCAGTGTTCCCGCATTTGCCCAAGGGCGGATCGACGGCCTCGTTAAGCAGAAGGACGGCACGCCGGTCGGCGGCGCGGTCGTCGTGCTCAACGAAAAGGGCAGCGCCGAGATCACGACGAGCGACGGCAAGTACGCGTTCGACAACCTCCAGGCCGGCAGCTACACGCTGACGATCTCGCTCGCCGACCATACGGCCACCGACAAAGCCACGGTGACGACCGGCGTGGTGACGGTCGCGACGACGGTGGAGTGGACGTTGAAGTTCTCGGACACGGTCACCGTGACGGGCGTATCCAAGCACGTCGAGCGGATCGTCGAGTCGCCGGCGGCGGTGACCCGGATTGACGGCGAGGATCTCGCGCGCGAGGCCGTGGATTCACAATTGCCGCGGCGGCTGACGCGCGTGCCCGGTGTCGAGTTGACGCAGTCGAGCCTGTACACGTTCAGCCTGAACACGCGCGGCTTCAACACGTCCAACGGCCGTCATTTCCCCGTGTTCATCGACGGTCGCGATGCGTCCACGCCGATCGTGCTCGGCAACCAGGAATGGGGCGCGCTGCCGCTGCCGATCGACGAGATGTCGTCGATCGAGGTGGTGCGCGGACCGGCGGCGGCGCTCTACGGCTCGGGCGCGTTCAGCGGCGTCGTCAACATCATCAGCAAGTCGCCCGCGGAGTCGAAGGGCGGCAAGGTGCGGTTCACGTTCGGCGAGCTGTCAACGGCGGGGTGGGATGCGCGATACGCCGCGGCGCCGAAAACGGGCTGGTCGTATCGTCTCGCCGGCGCGATGTCGCGCAGCCGCGATTTCACGAAGTCGCGACTGACGGCCGTCGAGTACGACGGGCTCGCGAAGGAAGCCGTGGCGCTTCCGGATGAAGCGGTGCAGCTGATGTCGGGTTCCGGCCGCGTCGATTACGCGGCCGGCGGCCGCCAGTTCACACTCGAAGCCGGAACGGCTCGCGCAGAGAACGTCCTGGCCGTGACGTCGCTCGGCCGATCGTTCTCGTCGGATGTGAAGCGCCCATGGGCGCGCGCCAATTTCAGCCTGCCGGGCTGGAACGTCATGGCGTTCTACACGGGACGCGACGCCGACGACCTTCGGAATCTCGGCGGCGGCACCGGGACGTACCTCGTCGAATCGAACATCGGGGGCGAAGTGCAGCATCACCGGTTCGTCGCGCGCGGCCGCGGTCAAGTCGTCGTGGGGGCGTCGTTCGCGCGGCAGAGCCTGGACTCGGCGAATCCGACGGGCACACAGACGGTGTTCAACGCGGCACAGACCGCGCGGCAGGAAGCGCTGTTCGCGCAGTTCGACTGGAATTTCACGCCGAGGTTCAAAGCCGTCGGGTCCGGACGGTGGGACGACAGCACGCTCCACGACGGTCGGTTCTCGCCGCGCGCCGCGCTGGTCTTCGTGCCGACGCCAGGTCAGACACTTCGCGTGAACTACAGCAACGCGTTTCAGAGCCCCAGCGTCGTCGAGTACTTCCTGAACACGCAGGTCGCGGCGCCGGTCGATCTTTCGCCTCTGCAGACGGCCCTGGCGCCGCTGCTGAACGGCGTCTCGCTCGGTTTCAATGCGATTCCGTTGCTCGCCGTGGGGAACCCGCACCTCAAGGTCGAGCGGATCGAGACGTTTGAGGCCGGGTACACCGGCGTGATCGGGACGAAGGTCATGGCGACGGCTAGCGCGTTCTACAACCGGCGCCACGATTTCACGACGAACCTCGTGCCGCTGGCCGGATCGTCGCTCGGCCGAGTCAACCCCGACTTCCAGGCGTACAAGCCGCCGGCCGCGCTGTCGGCCACGGCGGCGGCGACCGTCGTCGGCGCGCTCGGCGCGGCGTTGCCGGCGTCGCTGTTTGCGGCGATGTCGAACGACCCGGCCGGCAAACCGGTGTTTGCGCTGCTCACGTTCGGCAACTTCGGCGAAGCCACGGATCGCGGCGTCGAACTCGGGGTCACGGCATGGGCGAGACCCGATCTTCGTATCGAGGCGTCGTTGACTTTGAGTGGCTTTACCGTCAAGTCGCAGGCGGCCGAGAGCGTGATTTCGCCGAATGCGCCCACGCGTCAATTCACGGTCGGCGCCACCTACGCCGGAACGCGCTGGAACGGATCCGCGACGTTACGCGCGATCAACGCCTTTGACTGGGCGGCGGGCATCTACGTCGGCCGCGTGCCGGCGTACGCCATCGTCGATGCCGCCGCCGGCTACACCATCGGCCACGGACTTCGCGCCGAGGTTGACGCGTCGAACCTCTTCAACAAGCGTCACTACGAGATGTTCGGCGGCAGCCTGCTCGGCCGGCGCGTCCTCGGGAGCCTCGTCTATACATGGTGAGTCAATCGCTCAGCCTGCCGATGACCATCATCGGCGCACTGATGTTCGGCCTCTGGACGCTGGCCTACATCGCGATCATTCGAAAAGCTTACAAGGACAAGACCTACGGCATTCCCATTGTTGACGGCTGCCTCAACGTCAGCTGGGAATTCGTGTTCTCGTTCAACCTGGCGGGGCATCTCTCGAACGGCCTGGAGTGGGGCAATCGTTTCTGGCTGCTCTTCGACGCGATCTCCGTGACGACGTACTTCCTGTACGGGCGGAAGGAACAGACGATTCCGTGGGTGAAGAAGCACTACTACGCGATCCTGGTCGCGTCGCTCGTCTTCTGCGGCGTCGGCCAGTACCAGTTCATGCTGTATTTCCAGGATGACTACGGGGTGGTGTCGTCGCTGCTGATGGACGTGCTGATGGCCGCGCTCTTCATCGGGCTGTTCTTCAAGCGGCCCGACATGCGCGGCCTGTCATATGCCGGCGCCTGGTTGATGATGCTCGGCAACATCTTCGGGTTCATCTTCATCTACTTCTGGTTCCCGACGCAGTACGCCAACGGCCGGATGATCTCCCATCCGGACTGGCCTGAACCCACGTCGTTTCACTTCCTGACGACGCTGTACGTCGCGACGACGGTCATGAACATCATTTATGTGTACCTGATGTGGAACCGTCGCCGCGAGCTCGCCGCCGCGGCTTAGAACACGTGCTCGACGTTGCTGCCCCGGAGGTACAGCATGTCGAGAACGAACTGGCCGTTCTTCTGTGAGACCACGGCCTGCGTGGCCTTACGCACTTCGGACAGTTCCTTGCCCTTGCAGGGCGCTTCGAGGACCTTCTTCCCGCTGCCGATCTGAATCGACTGCTCGACCGGTGTCATCTGCGCGATGCGGTCCTTGTCTTTCGCGTCGACGAGCAGGAAGAACTTGATCATGTCCCGGTCGCACTCGACGCGGTACTCGCCTGCCTTGAGCAGGGTCGTGCCGACTTTCACGTCCGTGGCGAAGATCACGGTGTCCTTGACGGTCGTTTCCTTCGTGTTCTGGTGGGTCTGTGCTGCCGCGATGCCCGTGGTGAGCACGAGCGCGATGCCTGCGAGGATGAACTTGCGCATGGGTGAACTCCTTCGGGCCCGGATAGTGCAAGCCACGTACCCGAACACAGGCGGCGTATTCCCGGCACCGGCGGCCGCCCATGCGGCCCAAACCCCGAAAAAGCCCTCGGCCCATGACGAAAAACCCGCAGGAGTCCTTGGGGTGTTTGTTCGGGGCGCCGCGACATTTTCCAATGCAGCCAGGGGCTGAAGGCCGCCTTCGATTCGCGGCCATCGCCGGCGCCGTGATGAAATAGCCGGATGCCGTTTGACCCGAAGGACCCAGAGGCGCTCGAGCGCCTCCGCGAGGCGACCGCCCTGCTCGACGAGCTGTCGAAAGACGCGAGCCTCGTCGTCCAGGTGCCGCTCGAGGACCGGAAGCGGCTGCTCGCGGCCGTCACCCTGCTGTTCAATCCGAGCCCGAGCCAGCGCCGCAACATGGTCAAGGCCAGCAAGCGGAAGTGGAAAGCCGAGCGCGTCAAGGTCGACGAGGGCAAGCTCCAGGAGACGGGCATCCGGGAATTGCGGCGCCGGCCGGTCTTCACCACGCCCAACGTTTTTCCGCCGAAGGAACTCCACGATCACCCGGAGCCGGGAGAGGCCGCCGAAACGGCGACCATCGACGACCGGCACTGCTACATCTGCAAGAAACGCCACACCGAGGTGCACTTCTTCTACGACCAGATGTGCACCGCGTGCGGCGACTTCAACTACTTCAAACGCACCGAGCTCGCGGACTTGCGCGGCCGCGTCGCGCTGCTCACGGGCGGCCGCGTGAAGATCGGCTACCAGGCGGGGCTGAAACTCCTTCGCTCGGGCGCCCACCTCATCGTCACCACCCGCTTCCCGAAAGACTCGGCGGCGCGTTTCTCCGCGGAGCCCGACTTTGCCGACTGGGCCGACCGGCTCGAGATCCACGGCCTCGATCTCAGACACACACCGAGCGTCGAAGCGTTCTGCTCGCGTATCCAGGCGACGCATGCCCGACTCGACTTCATCATCAACAACGCCTGTCAGACCGTGCGGCGCCCGCCCGAGTACTACAAGCACATGATGGAACACGAGCGGACGATGCAGCTCGGCACGGGGAATCCCGTCTCGCATCTGGTCGTGCAGACCAACGACGAGTCGTTCCACGCATCGACGATGGGGCTGACGCACGCGGCCGAGTTGTCCCAGGTTGCGTTATTGCCGGAGGACCTCGCGGTTGGGGAACACCTCTTCCCGGCCGGCAAGCTCGATCAGGATTTGCAGCAGGTCGATCTGCGCGGCCGCAATTCCTGGCGGCTGCTCATGCACGAAGTGTCGACCGTCGAACTCCTGGAAGTGCAACTCGTCAATGCGGTGGCGCCGTTCGTGCTCAACGCTCGACTGAAGGACTTGATGCTGCGCACCGCCGATCGCGACAAACACGTCGTGAACGTGTCGGCGATGGAAGGGCAGTTCTATCGGAACTTCAAGACCACGCGGCATCCGCACACGAACATGGCGAAGGCGGCGCTCAACATGATGACGCGCACGTCGGCGACCGACTACTTTCAGGACGGCATTCATATGAACAGCGTGGACACCGGCTGGATCACCGACGAGGATCCGGCCGAGATCGCCGCCCGCAAGACCGCCGAACAGCGATTCCACCCGCCGCTCGACATCGTGGACGGCGGCGCCCGCATCGTGGACCCGATCATCAGCGGCTTCAACACCGGCACCCACGTGTGGGGCAAGTTCCTCAAGGACTATCAAGAGACGGACTGGTAGGACCGAACGTTGGACGTTGGACCGAACCTTGGACGTTGGACCCCGTCCAATCTTTCATGGGCTTCCTCTTCCTGCTCGTCATCTGGGCGATCCTCTTCGCCATTGCCTGGCCCATCGCGCTGCTCCTGCTCGTCCTGATCCCGTTCCTCTGGATCCTCTCGATTCCCTTCAGGATCGTCGGATTCGTGCTGGAGGGCGCGCTGGCGCTCATCCGGCAGATCCTGCTTTTGCCGGCCAGGATTCTCGGGTTTCGGTAGATAACAAATCTGTCGAAAGCCCGATCCCTCAATAACCCGATAGCCAGATAACCCGATCGGCGTTATCCTCCGCGTATGCCCCAGCTATCACGACTATTCCAAGCATTAGGTGTCGGTTACCTCGGCGATCTCGCGCTCGGCTGGACGTCGGTCTGGCTCGCGCCGCACACGGCGGATCGCACCTTCCAGTTCTACATGGCGCCCGGCGAGTGGTTCGTGGATCCCATGAACGCGCCGTTCGTCGCGCTGCTGTTCTGGACCACGGTGTTCGGCGCCGTGTACTACACCGCCACGCAGATCAAGTCGCGTCTCCGGACGGCTTGATTTCGCCGTGCCGAAATTCAGCC
>SCUN01000212.1 GCA_004297655.1 Acidobacteriota bacterium
CCGGCGGCGCGGGAATCAGTGTAGGAACTGGCGGCGAGATTCGGCTAACATACGACCAACTGACGGCGCTGGTGGAAGAAGCCGTCAAGCAGATTACGCAGTAGGAGAGAAAACCACATGGGCGAAGCGCTGGGAATGGTCGAGACAAAGGGGCTGGTCGCGATGATCGAGGCGGCCGATGCCATGGTCAAGGCCGCCAAGGTGACGCTGGTCGGCTGGGAGAAGATCGGCGCCGGCTACGTGACGGCGATCGTGCGCGGTGACGTCGCGGCGGTGAAGGCCGCCACCGACGCCGGAGCCGCCGCCGCCCGCCGCGTCGGCGAGCTGGTGTCGGTGCATGTCATTCCGAGACCGCACGCCAATCTGGAAGACATTCTTCCCATCGGCAAAGCCTCGAAGTAACACATGATTCTCGCGAGGGTCGTCGGGACAGTTGTCGCGACGAGAAAGGACGAGCGGCTCGTGGCCAGCAAGTTGCTGGTGGCGAGGCCGCTCGATCCGTCTGGGAAGCCCGACGGCAACTACCTGGTCGCCATCGACACGGTGGACGCCGGTTTCGGCGAGACCGTGCTCATCGTGAGCGGCAGCTCCGCGCGTATGGCCGCCGGGTTGAAGGACTGCCCGGTCGATGCCGCGATCGTTGGCATCGTCGACACCATCGACACGCCGGCCGACTCCCCGAAGAAGTAGATTCATGCAGATGGCGCGCGTCATCGGGGACGTCGTGGCGACGATGAAGGACGCCAATCTCGCGTCGCATAAGTTGCTGATGCTCCAGCCGATTTTGCCGGACAAACAACCGGTGGGCCGGCCGCTCGTCGCGCTCGATTGCGTGAGCGCCGGAGTCGGCGAGTACGTGTTCTTTGTGCGGGGCCGCGAAGCGAGCTTCCCGTTCCTTCCGGCAGAACCACCGACGGACGCGTGCGTCGTCGGCATCATCGATTCCTGGGCCGTCTGATGTTGATCGGTCGTGTGATCGGGCCGCTCGTGTCCACCGTGAAGCATAAGAAGCTGCACGGCGCGAAGCTGCTGCTCGTGCAGCCGTTGTCGCTGGACGGGCAGCCGAAGGGCGTGCCCGTGCTGACGATTGACTCGGTGGGCGCCGGCGTCGGCGAGAAGGTCCTGTACCTGATTGAAGGGAAAGCCGCGCAGGACGCGCTCGGCCGCAAGGCCGCGCCGGTCGATGCGGCGATCATGGGGATCGTGGACGCGGTTGACCTCCCTGGAGGCGCGCGATGAACGAGCAGGAACTGCGCGCGGTCGTTCGAGACATCGTGGCTCGGACCGTCCAACGTCCGGCGTCCAACGTTCAACGTGCTCCAATCGAACCCAGCGCGCCGCAGATGGTTCCGGAAACTGTTCCCTTTGGCTCGCATGCGAGCCACTTCATGTATCTGCAGCTCGTGAACAACAACGGCGGGGCCTGCCTGATCGAAGAGAAAGTCGCGTGCAATCACTGCGGCTACTGCCAATCGCACGGACACTGAAAGACATCTGGATAGCTGGTTATCTGGCTATCTGGTTATTGGTGGGCGCGGTGTCGGTGCCTCGCGCCCAAACGCCGACGTTTCGGACGACGGTCGAGTACGTCGAGCTCGATGCGGTCGTGACCGACAAGCAGGATCGGCCGGTCAGGGATCTCAAGAAGGACGACTTCGAGATCGTCGAGCGCGGCAAGACACAGACGATCGCCAACTTTCACGCCGTCAGCATTCCCGCCGTTCGCCGCATCGCGCCCGATGCCAGGACGGCGCTGCCCTCGATCGACGTGGTGTCCAACGTCCATCCGCCGTTGGCGCGGCAGTGGGTGCTCGTCATCGACGATCTGCACATCATCGAGACCCACATCGTCCACACGCAGCGGGTGCTCAAGGATTTCTTCGAGTTGCTTGCGCCCGACGATCAAGTCGCGGTGGTCTTCGTCGGCCGGTCGGATCTGAGCCAGGACTTCACGAGCGATCAGGGCGCGCTGGTTCGGACGTCGGCGCGCTTGAAGGACGCGCTCGGCTTCGCCTACGACGCCGCGAACTTCGGCGGCGGCAGCGCCGTCGCGAGGATCGGCGCGGCCGACCGGCGGAACTACGGCATTGCCACCACCGACGTCATGAAGAACGTCGTGAACGCGCTGGTCCGGTCGACGTTTCCCCGAAAGGCGCTGGTGTACCTGAGCGAGGGGATGACCTACGAATTCCGCCCCGGCCCGGACGATCCTGGCGAGATCTTCGACCGGCTGACGGAGCTGTTCAAGCTGGCGGAGCACGCCGGCGTCCCCGTCTACACACTCGATCCCAGGGGGCTGCCGGACTGTTCCGCGTATCGAGGGGACTGCGTGGATCCTGGAGGCGACAGGCGGATCAAGGATCAGCAGAATCAGCTTCGCACGATCGCCGAGAACACCGGCGGCCGCGCGTTCGTCGGCGCGTCCGACATGCCGCGGGCCGTTCGCGAGCTCGTCGAGGACAACGGCTCGTTCTACCTCATCGGCTACTATCCCGATCCGCTGGTGAGGGACGGCAAGTTCCACGACGTAGACGTCCGCGTGAAGGGGCATCCGGACTACAAAGTGCGGGCCCGCGCCGGCTACACCGCACCCAAGCTCGCGAAGGCCACGGCCGACGAGGTCCAGCTCACGCTGGAAGACGCGCTGTCCGCGCCGCTGCCCGTGCCGTCGCTGGAACTGCGCGCCGCCGCGGCGCCGGTCGCGATCGGCGACAAGGGAATGAAGACCGCCGTGACCCTCGAGGTGCGGTACCCGACACAGCCGGCCGGCAAGATCGACGACACGCTGCTCTTCGGCATGGTGGCGCTCGACCACGACGGCAAGATCAAGGCCTCGATGCGCGGCACCTACAAGTACTCCGCGACCGTCAAGAACGGCCAGGACGTCGTCTACGCCGTGAACGCGACGATCGACCTGCCCGACCAGCCCCTGACGTTGCGCATCGCCGTCTCCAGCCAACTCCTGGATCGCGCGGCATCGATTCACGTGCCCGTCGAAGTGATCAACCCGTCGCGCGACGTCCTGCAGTTCGGGTCGATTCTGCTGGGCTATGCCGGCGCGCCCCGGCAAACGGCGGTGCCGGCCGGCGCGCTCAAAGGCCTCGTGCCGCTTCAGCCCACAATGGCGCGCGCGTTTTCGGCAGCAGACACCCTGCAGGTGTTCGCGCCGCTGTTCTGGCGCGGCGTGTCGGTCCCCGGGTCCGCCGGGTCCAGCGCCGTCGTCACTGTCGTCGTGCGCAGTGAGGGGCAAATCGTTCGACAGAGTCGCGCGGATGTTCTCGGCGAGCCGTCGACGAGCCCGAGGATCTCCCGCGCGCTCATCGGCCGTCTCAGCGGCACGGTGCCGCTCCGACAGCTCGTGCCGGGCGCGTACGTGCTCGAATTGACCGGCCGGTTACCGACCGGATCGATCGCGCGGCGCGAACTGGCATTCGAGATCCGATAGACGAGGCGAACGCTCGTCTACAATTCCGATGTGACCTCCCGCGCGACCGCCTCCATCGACAAACTCATGCCCATCCTCGGACGCGCCGTGCGGCGGATGGAGGAGCCGGCCGTTGAGAAGATCAGCAAGGAGAGCAAGGAAGACGCGTTTCAGGTGCTGATCTCGACGATGCTGTCGGCGCAGACGCGCGATCCGGTGACGGCCGCGGCGTCGGCGCGGTTGTTCGCCGTCGCGCGCACGCCGAAGACGATGGCGAAGCTGACGACCCGGCAGATCGAGAAGCTGATCTACCCGGTGAGCTTCTACCGCAACAAAGCCGTGCACGTGAAAGAGACGTGCAAGCAGCTCCTGGAACGTTTCGGCGGGAAGGTGCCGTCGACGATGGAGAATCTGCTGACGCTGCCGGGAGTGGGGCGAAAGACGGCGAACCTCGTGCTGCTGCTCGCGCATAACAGCGAGGACAACATCTGCGTGGACACGCACGTGCACCGGATCTGCAACATCCTCGGCTGGGTGAAGACGAAGACGCCGGATCAGACCGAGCTGGCGCTGTACCAGGTGGCGAAAAAGAAGTGGTGGCCGATCATCAACCTGTATCTGGTCACCTGGGGGCAGAATGTGTGCAAGCCGGTGTACCCGAGGTGCCCGGCGTGCGCGATCAGCAGCTACTGTCCGAGAATTGGCGTGACGAAAGTAGGCAGAGCATGACCAAGAAATTGATAAGTGTGGGATTGATAAGTGTGGGATTGGGGATTGTGGGATTGCGAATTGGGGAAGCGGCGCTGTTCGCCCAGAAGGTCGCGAACCCGGTCATCGTGATCGAAACGAACAAGGGCAACATCGAGATCGAGCTGCAGCCGAAGATGGCGCCGAAGGGCGTGGCGAAAATCCTGGGTCTGGTGGAGAAGGGCTTCTACCGCGGCCTCCGGGTTCACCGCGTGACGAGTTCCCTCGTGCAGATGGGGGACCCGCAGACCCGCAACATGCGCAACGAAGGCAGCTGGGGCACGGGCGGCAGCGGGCAGTACCTGGGCGTAGCGGAAATCAATCCCATGATGAAGCACGTGCGCGGCGCGGTTGGCCTGGCCTACAGCGGGGATCCGAAGTTCGCCGACAGCCAGTTCTACATCATGAAGAACGCGAGCCAGGGGCTCGACGGTGATTACTCGATCATCGGCCGCGTGGTGAACGGGATCACGGTCGCCGATCGGCTGCAGAAGGCCGACGTGATCAAGAACATCACGATCAAGCCGCCGGCGTCGAAGTCGCCCGCAGCGCGTGATTGAGGTTGAGCGCGGCGGCGAAGACGAGCACCGCGCCGCTCTGATGCAGGACGGCCGCCCAGAGCGGCACCGCTAATAGCAGCGTCATGATGCCCAAGGCGATCTGCGCCGCGAGCGCCAGCACGAGCAGTCCGGCCGCGCGGCGGGCGCGGGCGTCACTCGAGGCGGCGCGAACACGCCACCAGAGCCACGGCACGATGACGAAGAGCGCCCACGCGCCGAGCCGGTGATCGAACTGCACGGTCGCGATGTTGTAGAAGACGTTCTGCCACCACGGGCGCAGGAGCCAGATCTCCGGCGGCACGAGGTGTTCGCCCATCAGGGGGAACGTGTTGTACGCGAGGCCGGCGTGCGTGCCGGCGACGAAACCGCCGGTCGTGACCATGTACACCGTCACGAGCGTGGCGAGCCACGCGTGCTTACGGGGCCCGAACGGCGCGGCGGCCGACGAAGGCGCGTGCCACAGCGAGAGCGCCGTCCACCACAGCGCCGCGAAGATCGCGAAGGCCAGGAGCAGGTGCGCCGTGAGGCGGAACGGCGAGACGGCCGGGTCCTCGACGAGGCCCGACTTGACCATGTACCAGCCCATCGCGCCCTGCAGCCCGCCGAGCACGAAGATGCCGGCGAGGATCTTGAGCAGCCGCCGGTCGATCGCGCCCCGGCGCCAGAACACCAGCATTGGAAGGAGCAGGACGATGCCGATCGTGCGTCCGAGGAGCCGGTGAAAGTACTCCCACCAGAAGATGCCCTTGAACGCGTCCAGCGACATGCCCTGATTGACGAGCCGGTATTCAGGCGTCTGTTTGTATTTGTCGAACGTGGTTTGCCAGTCCGCGTCGCTGAGCGGCGGCAGCGTGCCGACGATCGGCTGCCACTCGACGATCGACAGGCCGGAGTGGGTGAGGCGCGTGGCGCCGCCGACCACGACCATCGCGAAGACCATCGCCGCGCAGACGGTCAGCCACGCGGCGACGGCCCGCTGGTCAGCGCGCGACGTCACGACCGCAACTGCCAGTCCGGCGCGATCTGGCCGAGCTGGT
>SCUN01000213.1 GCA_004297655.1 Acidobacteriota bacterium
AGGCCGACCGGCTCGACAAATCGAAGACCGTCTATCAAACGCTCGAAGCCGACTCGCCCATCGGCATGGTGCCGATGATCCGCAACATTCTCGGCGGGTTCCTGTTCGAGGGCGACGACATCACGAAGAAGGTCAGCGTGCTCTCGGGCGGCGAACGCACGCGGCTCGCGGTGGCGCGCATGCTGCTCCGCCCGGCGAACACGCTGCTGCTCGACGAGCCGACGAACCACCTCGACCTCGACTCGAAAGACGTGCTCCTGGATGCCATCGAAGACTTCGGCGGCACGCTGATCTTCGTCTCGCACGATCGCTACTTCGTCGACCGCCTCGCCACGAAGATCATCGTCGTCAGCAACGGCGGCATCGAGGTGTATCCGGGTCGCTATGAAGAGTATTTGTGGTCCAAAGAGCAGCGTGCCAGGGTGCAGAGTCCCACGGTAAACGTTCCGGCGTCCAAGAGTACCGCGAAGACCCGCGCACCCGGCACGCGAGCACCCGAGCACCCCAGCACCAGCTCACCCGTGAACTCACGTGAAGCGAAGAAAGCGTCAGATGCCGAATCGCGAAAGAGGCAGCGCGCGGAAGACCAGCGCGCGAGGCGCATTGCTGACCTGGAGACGCGCATAGCGAAAGCCGAAGGCGAGATCAAAGAGGCCGAGGCGGCGATGACAAATCCGAGCTTCTACGACGACCGCGACGCTTCGAAGAAAGTGATCGACCGGCACCAGGCCCTGATGTGGGAGGTGCGGGACCTCATGGAACAGTGGGAAGAGCTTCAGAAGATTACAAACTTGTAATATTCGGCTAATTCTGTAAGCTCTCAGACGTCTCTACGGCGTCCGGCAGCCAGCCCTCGCACAGATTCGTCGCTGGGGCGGGCTACGAAAATGGGCACAAGCCTTGCGAAGGATGGTGCCGAATGCCGCGAATGCAGACGGCCAAGGTGTCCCTTCCCGCGACGAATCGCCGACCCGCCAAGGTCGATGACATGTTTTACCGGCACCTCGTGTCGTCTTTGCGCACCGGTGTGCTTGCGATCACGCGCGACGGCCTGCTCGCGGTCATCAACGACATCGCGTATCGCTCGCTCGGCCTCGCGCCCCGCGCGGGCGACCTGGGCCGTCACTTTACGGAAGTCCTGGGCGACTGCCCTGAGGTCATCAGCATCCTGCAATCCGCGTTCGACACCGACGACCTGCCGAACCGCGCGGAGCTCCGGCTGCGGCACACGGGCAAGTCGATCGGCTATTCCCTCTCGCGCATTTACGACGACCAGGGACACGCGCACGGCGCCACGCTCTTCTTCAAGGACCTGACGCAGGTCGAAGTGCTCGAGGAGCGCGAGCGGCTGCGCGACCGCCTCGCGACGCTCGGCGAGATGGCCGCGGCGATCGCGCACGAGGTCAAGAATCCGCTCGCCAGCATCGAGGTCATGGCCGGCGTGCTCCGCCGCCAGTTCCGCGACACCGACGACGCGCGCGAGCAGCTGGACGACATCATCAAGGAAGCCAAGATGGCGAACGCCATCGTCGTCGAAGTGCTCGAGTACGTGCGCCCGATCCAGATCCAGCCCGAACGCGTCAGTCTCGGCGACGTGCTGACCGAATCGCTCGCGCTCGCCGAAGGCAAGATCCCGCGCGGCGGCATCCACTTCGACGTCACGATCAACCCCGACGTGCCCGACATCGTCGCCGACGCGCATCAGCTCCGCCAGCTCTTCGCGAATCTCATCGCCAACGCGTTCGAGGCGATGAACGGCAAGGGCCGCGTGTCGGTGCGCGCGTCGCTCGTGCAGGGCGACGTCGAGCCGCTCGACGGCAAACACGCCCTGCCCGCCTCGGTCTGCGTCGAGCTGAAGGACGATGGCCCGGGCATTTCGGCCGACGATCTCGAGCGCGTCTTCAGTCCGTTCTTCACGACCAAGCCGCAGGGCACCGGGCTTGGACTCGCCATCGTGCGCAAGATGGTCAACGCGCACGACGGCCGCATTCACGCGTCATCCGCGCCGGGCCGCGGCACGACGTTCACTGTGACACTGCCGGTGTCACCGATCCGGCAATTTCCGCTACTGATGGAGACCCCCGATGGGCCGAATTCTCGTCGTTGACGATCACGATTCACTGCGCAAAGGTCTGGTGCGCGCGCTCGGCAACGCCGGGCACGATGTCGAGGAGGCCGCCAACGGCACCGCCGCCATCGAGCGGCTCCAGGACAGCCAGTTCGACGTCGTCCTGACCGACCTGAAGATGGGCGGCGCGGACGGCATGGACGTCCTGCGCACCGCGCGCAAGCTCCAGCCGAACGCCGCCGTCATCCTCATGACCGCGTTCGGCTCGATCCACACGGCCGTCGAGGCGATGAAGATCGGCGCCGCGGACTTCGTGCAGAAGCCGTTCGAGATCGAGGAAATGGAACTCAAGATCGAGAAGGCGATCGAGATCCGCCATCTGAAATACCAGGTGGATTACCTGCGCACCGCGCAGCAGGATCTCTACGACTTCGACCGGATCGTCGGCGCGAGCGGCGCGCTCGGACAGGTGCTCGGCATCGTCAAGAAGGTGGCGCGCAGCAATTCCACGGTGTTGATCCGCGGCGAAACGGGCACCGGCAAGGAGTTGATCGCGGGATCGATCCACCACAACTCCCTGCGCGGCACGAAGACGTTCGTCAAAGTGAACTGCGCGGCGCTCCAGGAGAACCTCCTCGAGTCCGAACTCTTCGGCCACGAGAAGGGCGCGTTCACCAGCGCCGACAAGCAGCGGATCGGCCGCTTCGAGCAGGCCGACGGCGGCACGCTCTTCCTCGACGAAGTCGGCGACATGAGCCCGAACACGCAGGCCAAGATCCTGCGCGTGCTCCAGGAGCACGAGTTCGAACGGCTGGGCGGCACCCGGACGCTGCGCGTGGACGTACGCATCATCGCGGCGACCAACCGGAATCTCGCGACGATGGTCCAGGAGGGCAAGTTCCGCGAGGACCTCTTCTACCGCCTGAACGTCGTCTCGGTCGAGATGCCGCCGCTCCGCGATCGCAAGGAGGACATCGGCGCGCTGGCCGAGTTCTTCATCCGCCGATTCAGCACCGAGCTGAAGAAGAAGGTGGACGGCATCCAGCCCGATGCGCTGAAGGTGATGATGCGGCACAACTGGCCGGGCAACATCCGCGAACTCGAGAACGTCATCGAGCGCGCGGTGCTGCTGGCCGACGGGCACACGATCGGCACGGGCGATCTGCAGATCGGCGACCAGACGTCGGCGTCGGGCGGCGAGAAGGTGCCGGCCGTCAAGATTCCGCCGACGGGCATTCCGCTCGAGGACATCGAGCGGCAGGCCGTGACCGAAGCGCTGCGGATGTCGAATTGGGTGCAGAAGGACGCGGCCGAGCTGCTCGCGATCTCGCCGCGGGTGATGAACTACAAGATCAAGATCCTGAACATCGAGATCCCGCGGTCGCGCCGGCCGCTGGAACCGGTGGCGGGCTAGCCGGAGGGCTTCAGCCCTCCGGTCTCGCGGCGGGCTAAAGCCCGCCGCCTACTTCAGCTTCGCGCGCGGGTGGGCGCCTCGGTACACCTCCATGAGGCGTCCCACGTCGAGGTGCGTGTAGCGCTGCGTCGTCGTGAGCTGCGCGTGTCCGAGTAATTCCTGAATCGACCGGAGATCCGCGCCGGCCTGGAGCAGGTGCGTCGCGAACGTGTGCCTGAGCGCGTGCGGGCTGATGCCGGTCGTGATCGCGGCGGTCTTCACGTGCTGCCGGACGATGCGATCGATGCTGCGCGTCGTCAGACGGCGCCCACGAAGGTTGAGAAACAGTGGAGACTTCTCTCCGCGCCCCCGCGTCCTCCGCGTCTCCGCGTGATGGTCTTGGAGCATAGCTTTTATCGCCGACGCCGTCTGAGCGTTGAACGGGATCAGCCTCTCTTTCCTCCCCTTTCCCATCACTCGAATCATCCGCCCCGACAGATTCAGGTCTTCCAGACTCGCTGCCGCGAGCTCGCTGAGACGCAAACCGGAGGCATAGAACAGCTCGAGAATCGCCCGATCCCGTCGTCCGGCGACGGTCTCGAGATTCGGCGCCGCCATCAGCGCGTCGATCTCCGCGTGACCGAGATGCGCCGGCAGCGACTGTTCGCGCTTGGGCGTGCCCACCAGCTGCGTCGCGTCGTCTTTCAGCACGCCCTGGCGCACGAGGTATTTCGAGAAGGTGCGAAGCGCGGCTAGCCGCCGCGCCGCCGACGCGCGGCTGAGGCCGCGCTTGTGGAGCTCGCCGAGAAAATCGCGGACGTGATCGGCGTCGAGCGCCTCGGGCTTGAGCTGGCTGGGCTTGAGCCCGTCGCGCGAAGCGGCGAACTCGAGAAACTGCGTGACGTCCGTGTCGTAGGCGCGAATCGTGTTCGGCGACACATTTCGATTGAGCCGCAGGAATTGCACAAACGCGCGGCTGTGTTCCTTCATGTCTTCAAGCCTTCATGGTGCAGCTCTTGCCAGGCCGCGAGGTCTCGCAAGGCCCGATCGCTCAGCGCGAGCTGGCGATCGTGCTTGGATTTGATGGGCGTGTCGAGCGGCGGCATGATGCCGAACGTGATGTTGGTCGGGTCGTAGTGTTTCGGGTCGGCGTGCGACACGTAGTACGCCATCGACCCCATCGCCGTCGTCCGCGGCGGCGCGAGCGGCTCGAGGCCGAGCGCGAGCCGGGCCGCGTTGCGCCCGGCGATCAGGCCGGAGGCCGCCGACTCGACGTAGCCTTCGACGCCCGAGACCTGACCGGCGAAGAAGAGATCGGGTCTCGTCTTCGTTTGCCACGTATCCCTGAGCACGGTCGGGCCGTTGATGTACGTGTTTCGATGAATCATGCCGAACCGCACGAACTCGGCGTGCTCCAGCCCGGGAATCATCTTCAGCACCCGCGCCTGCTCGCCCCACTTCATCTGCGTCTGGAATCCGACGAGGCTGAAGTGATCGCCGGCGAGGTTGTCCTGGCGGAGCTGCACGATCGCGTACGCCCAGCGGCCCGTGCGCGGATCGTCGAGGCCCGCCGGCTTCATCGGACCGAATCGCAGCGTATCCACGCCGCGATGGGCCATGACTTCAATCGGCAGACAGCCTTCGAAGAATTTCGTGTTGTCGAAGTCGTGGCCTTCGGCCTTCTCGGCCGCGACGACCGCCGCATGAAACGCGAGGTACTCCTCTTTGTTCATCGGGCAGTTCAGGTAGTCGCCCGCCTTCGCCGGGTCATCTTCGATGTCCGGCTTCGGCGCGGCGTCGCCCCTCATCGAACGATTCCAGCGGCTCGCGCGAAAGACCCTGGACATATCGATCGACTCGGCCAGCACGATCGGGCTGATCGCGTCGAAGAACGCCAGATGCTCGCTGCCGACGAACGCCTGGATCGACGCGGAAAGAGCGGAGGACGTCAGCGGGCCGGTCGCGATGATCACCGGCTCTCGCGCGGAGCTCGCGGGGATCGCGGAGACTTCCTCTCGGGAAACCCTGATTCTCGGGTGGGCTGAAATGGCGGCGGTCATTTCCTCCGCGAACTTCTCCCGATCCACCGCGAGCGCGGCGCCCGCCGGCACGCGGACTTTGTCCGCGGTTCGCATGACGAGCGACCCGAGCCGCCGCATTTCCTCTTTGAGCAGGCCAACGGCGTTGTCGAGCTTGTCGCCGCGGAAGGAGTTCGAGCAGACCAGCTCCGCGAGCTGATCCGTCTTGTGCACGGCGGTTGGGGTGACGGGCCGCATTTCATGAAGCGTGACCGGCACGCCCATCTCAGCGGCCTGCCAGGCCGCCTCGCAGCCCGCCAAACCGCCACCAACAATTCGAATGGTCAATGGTCAGTGATCAATGGTCAGCAAACTCAAGGTCTTCATTGGCCACTGACCATTGACCATTGACCACTAAACAAGCGCTTCTTCAGCGACTGGCGCGTCCTTGACGAAGTCGCACTCTTCATTGGCGCAGATGAGCTGCCGCCCGTGCTTCTTCGTGATCTTCTCCGTCAGGAACGGCCACTTGCACTTCGGGCACGGCTCCTCGATGGGCTTGTTCCACAGCGTGAAATCGCACTTCGGATAGTTGACGCAGCCGTAGAACTCCTTGCCGCGCCGGGACTTCCGCTCGGCGACGTCGCCGCCGTCCTTCGGACACTTGATGCCCGTCAGCTTCTGCTTCACGTAGCGGCACTCGGGATAGCCCGTGCACGCCGTGAACTCGCCGTAGCGGCCCTGCTTGACCACGAGGTTCTTGCCGCAGTTCGGGCACTTCTCGTCGAGGACCTGATCCGGCTTCGCCGCCGACACGCCCGTCTTCGACTGAATGATCTTCCGCGTCGTCTTGCACTCGGGATACCCGGTGCAGGCGAGGAACATCCCGAAACGGCCGCGCTTGACGACCATCGGCTTGCCGCAGTTCTCGCACGCTTCGTCGAGGTCGTCGGTGGACGGCTGATTCGGCGTTTCGATTTCCTTCGTGTTGTCGCAGTCCGGGTACCGGCTGCAGGCGAGGAAGATGCCGAACTTGCCGGCCTTCTCGACCATCTCGCCTTCGCCGCACTTGTCGCACTTCACGCCCGTCGGCTGCCCTTCCTTGAAGTTGGGCATCTCCTTCTCGGCGCGCTTCAGGTCCTTCTTGAAGTCCTTGTAGAACGCCTTGAGGACGGTCACGTACTTCGTCTTGCCCTTCTCGATGTCGTCGAGCTCGTCCTCCATCTTCGCGGTGTAGGCCACCTCGAGGATGTCGTCGAACGCCGGCGTGAGGAGCTTCTCGACGAGACGCCGGCCGAGAATGGTCGGCCAGAAACGGCCCTCGACCTTGTTCACGTAGTCGCGCGCCTGCAGCACCGAGATGATCGACGCGTACGTGCTCGGACGGCCGATGCCGTTCTCTTCGAGCGCCTTGACGAGCGAGCCTTCGTTGTAGCGCGGCGGCGGCTGCGTGAATTTTTGTTCCGGTTTCATATCCCGGAGGTCCAGCTTCTGGCCTTCCGTCATGGCCGGCAGGAGACCGCTCGCGGTGTCGTCATCGCCCTCGGCCGGCTGCGCGACCGTCGGATTCGGCGCGGCCTTCTCCGTCCGCTCGCTCTCCTCCGCCTCACCCGTCGTCTGGTCGTACACCGCGAGCCAGCCGGCGAACTTCGGCACGGAGCCCTTCGCGCGGAACAGGTAATCGTTCGCAGTGATGTCGACGGTCGTGTCGTCGAAGAGCGCCGGCATCATCTGCGACGCCACGAAACGATTCCAGATCAAACGGTAGAGATAGAACTGATCCGGCGAGAGCTGCGCGCGCACCGACTCCGGCGTGTACTTCATCGACGTCGGACGAATCGCTTCGTGCGCGTCCTGCGCGGAGTTCTTGACCTTGAACCGGTTCGCTTCGCCGGGCAGGTACGCGTCGCCGTACGTGCCGCCGATGAACTCGCGCACTTCGGTCAGCGCCTGGTCGGCCACGCGCACCGAGTCGGTTCGCATGTAGGTGATCAGACCGACTGCGGCTTCTTCGCCCGGCAGCTCGATGCCTTCATAGAGCTGCTGCGCGATCATCATCGTCTTCTTCACGGGGAAGCGCGACGCCTGCTGGAGCTTGCTCGTGATGAACGGCGGCGCGGACGTCTTCTTGCGTTCCTTCTGCGCGATCGACGAGACGATGTAGGTCGCGGATTTCAGGTCGGCGAGGACGGCGTCGGCTTCGGCCTGGTTCGAGATCTTCGCGGCGGACGCGCCCTTGCGGACGAGCTTCGCGTCGAATTCGGGCGGATCGCCCGCGGCGAGCCGGGCGGTGACGTGCCAGTATTCCTCGGGCTTGAACGCGTCGATCTCGCGCTCGCGATCGCAGATGATCTTGAGCGCAACCGACTGCACGCGGCCGGCGCTGAGCCCGCGGCGGACCTTGTCCCAGAGAATCGGGCTGATCTTGTACCCGACGAGACGATCGAGCACGCGGCGCGCCTGCTGCGCGTCGACCATGTCCATGTCGATCTCGCCCGGCTTCTTCACCGCTTCGAGAATCGCTTTCTTCGTGATCTCGTTGAACATCAGCCGGCGGACTTTCTTCTTCTTCGTCCCCAGCTCTTCGGCCAGATGCCAGCCGATCGCCTCGCCCTCGCGGTCCGGGTCGGTCGCGACGAAGATGTCGTCGGCGGCCTTGGCGGCGTCTCGCAGTTCCTTGATGACCTTGGCCCGGTCCGGAATGATCACGTAGTCGGGCTTGAAGTCATCGTCTACATCGACGCCCAGCTTGCTCTTCGGGAGGTCGCGGACGTGTCCCATCGACGCGATGACCTTGTAGTCGCGCCCCAGGTACTTGTTGATAGTTTTCGCTTTTGCAGGTGATTCGACGATCACCAGTGCTTTTGCCATAAATAATGTGAGTTCCCTTTTTACCCTAGCATGCTCGTCCAGCCAGCCGGGTCCACCCGCCAGCCGACCTGCTCACCTGGCCCCGAAGCTCCAGGGCGGCCAATTCTGACAACAACCGACTCACATCCCACCCGGTGAGTCCTGCCAACGTATCGGCATCATATGTCTCTCCAATAGCCATCTGCCTCGATAACTCGTTCTCGATCACCAAGTTATCCGAACCGAAATCATCAATCCCACACTTATCAATCCCGCACTTATCAATCCCACGATTCATCCCCAGGTCCGCCAGGACATCACTCACGGACTCCACCAGCCTCGCGCCGTCCTTGATCAGCGAATGGCCGCCGCGATTGCGTCCGGAAAGGACGTTTCCCGGAACGACCATCACCTCCCGCCCCTGCTCCATCGCCATCTTCGCCGTGATGAGCGACCCGCTTTTCTCGCCGGCTTCGATCACCACCACCGCGCGGGCCAGGCCCGAGATGATGCGGTTGCGCAACGGAAAGTGATGCGACAGCGGCGACGTACCCGGCGGGAATTCCGAAATCACGCCGCCGGACGCCGCGACCTGGCTGGCGAGTTCGCGATGTTCGCTCGGATAGACGACGTCGGCGCCGCATCCGAGAACGCCGATGGTCAGCCCTCCCGCCGCGAGCGCGCCCTGATGCGAGGCGCCGTCAACGCCGCGCGCGAGACCGCTGATCACGATGAGACCGGCGGCGGCGAGGCCCTCGCCGAGGTGGCGGCCCATCTGAAGACCGGCCGGCGTCGCCTGCCGGGAGCCCACGACGGCAACCGTCGGCCGGTCGAAGGGCGGAGTCCTGCCCCTCACCCATAAGACGCTGGGAGGATCCACGATCTCGCGGAGCCACGGGGAATACCGTTCATCGTTGAGTCCGATGGCCGTAAGGCCCTTGCTCGCGCCGGCCGTGAGGGCGGCTTCGGCGCGCCGCCTCGCGTCGGAAACGGCGGCCGATCGCGCCGCGTCGTTGTACCCGAGTCGCGCTGCAACCTCTTCGAGATCAAGGACTTCCTTGAAGAGTCGCGCGGGCAGCGTGTCGCCCGGCGGTTGAAACATCGTGGCGGCGACACAATCGACGAGGTCCATGGCCGGGGACAAAGTGCACCCGCCATGCCACATTCCTTCCCTCTGGCCGACCCTTCCACATTGCAGATCCTGCAACGTCGAGACGGCAGGACCTTTGCAGATTCTTCCATTGCCCGATTCACATTGCCCGATTCCCCGATTCCCACATTACACATGGGGTGTACGGCGTTATAGTGAGGCCAAATGAGAGCACGGACGTTTCCGTTGGTGCTCCTCGCATTGCTCGTGGCGGCGCCGGTATACGCGGACCGCAGATCGGATGCGAAGGAGCAGGTCGAGTTCGGCATTTCCGTGGCGAACAAAGGCCTGTGGATTGAAGCCACCTCGCGCTGGGAGAAAGCCGTCGAGATCGATCCGACGTATGCCGCAGCGTGGAACAACCTGGGCATAGCGTACGAACAGCAGGGCAAGTTCGAAGAGGCCAACAAGTCCTACAACAAGGCCATCCAGCTTGACCCGAACAACCAGCTCATCCGTCAGAACTACGATCTGTTCCGGGAGATCTATGACCGCACGAAGCGTCGTCGCGATCGCTAGCCTTTCGCTCGCCCTGGCCGCCTCGTCGGCCTGCCTGAGCTTCTACGAGATCGGCATCGAGACGCCGATTCAGGCGAAGCTCGACACGTCGCCCTTCCAGCGTGTGCTCGTGCTCGGGTTCGTCTCGGGCGGCACGAAGGACGTGGACGTCAACAGCGAGACGGTCCGGCTGCTCCGCAGCCAGCTGCGGACGAAGTCGAATCTCAAGGTCATCGACAGCGACGTCGTCTCGCTCGTCGACGTCGTCGACAAGCTCAAGGCGAATGTCGCCAACCAGCCGGCGGGCGCCGCGCCCGGCAAGGAAGACGTCAAGTCGGAGAAAGATCTCGAAGCCTACGACTCGATCTTCGCGGACGTCGCGTACTGGAAGAAGCTGGGCGAGGAATACCAGAACCCGCTGATCGTGACGGGCGTCGTGTATTTCGCCGACATCAACAAGAGCGGCATCGTCGAACGGCCCACCGAGGTGTACGACGCGCTCGGCAAGCGGTCGGTGGTCTCGGTGCGTCAGTGGATGGACCGCAAGGGCTACGCCATTGCGCCGAAGTTCGTCTTCATCGACGGCCGGACGGGCACCCAGCTCTACACGGACTCCTACCGCGAAGAGACCCTCTATTCCTCGACCCAGAACACCCCGGCCCTGTCCTCGTATTTCGAGCTCATGGACCGCCTGGTGCCCGGGTTCCTGAACACCCTCAGCTCCCAGAAGATCAAGAGCACGAGGGTGCTCCTAAAGTAGGCGCAGGGCTTCAGCCCTGCGCAGGCCCGCGGGGCTGAAGCCCCGCGGCTACGCACGTCTTGGAACCCCGCCCGTACTCTGATAGCCTTGATGGTTCTGGCCCCACGCGGAGACCCCTCCGTGTGGCGAGCCGGGCCATTAAGGGAGTTTGAAGATGTTCGCCATTGTTCAGGCCGGAGGCCGGCAGGAAAAGGTCGTTCCGGGCACCGTCATTGTCGTGGATCGGATCGACGCGGAGCCGGGCAGCGAGTACACATTCGACCGGGTGCTGCTCATCGAGCAGGCGGACGGCGCGGTGGTCACCGGCGCCCCGTTTGTGAAGGGCGCCACGGTCACGGGCGTGATCGAGAAGCAGACGCAGGCCAAGAAGATCCGCGTCTTCAAAACCAAGCGCCGGAAGCACTTCAAGAAGGCGCAGGGCCACCGGACGCAGCAGACGCGCGTCAAGGTCACGGCCATCAACGGATAGGACACTGAAATGGCTCACAAAAAAGGACAAGGCGCTTCCAGAAACGGCCGCGACTCCCAGTCGCAGCGTCTCGGCACGAAGGCGCACGACGGCAACCTCGTCACCGGCGGCACGATCATCGTCCGTCAGCGCGGCCGGCGGTTCACGCCGGGCCTGAACGTCGGCCTCGGCAAAGATCACACGATCTTCGCGAAGGTCGACGGCGTCGTGAAGTTCACGACGCACGGCGCGCACGGCCGCAGAATCAGCGTCATCCCCGCCGCGAAGAACTAGCAATTGTTCGTCGATGAGGTTGACGTCAAGGTGCTCGCCGGCAACGGCGGCAACGGGTGCGTCAGCTTTCGCCGCGAGAAATGGGTGCCGCGCGGCGGCCCCAATGGCGGCAACGGCGGGCACGGCGGGTCGATCTACCTCCGCGCCAGCGATCACCACAACACACTCGTCGCCTTCCGGTTCAATCCCGAGTTCAAAGCCCAGCGCGGCGAACACGGCATGGGCTCGGACTGCACGGGCGCCGACGGCAAGGACCTGATCCTCGAGGTCCCGCCCGGCACCGTCGTCTACGAACACACGCCGGACGGCTTCATGCCGATGGCCGATCTGACCGAGCCCGGCCAGCAGGTGCTCATCGCGCGCGGCGGCCGCGGCGGTCGTGGCAACGCGGCGTTCCTCTCCAACTCGAACCGCGCGCCGCGCCGTGCCGATCCGGGCGAAGCCGGCGAAGAGCGCATGCTCCGGCTGCAGCTCAAGCTGCTCGCTGACGTGGGTCTGGTCGGCTATCCGAACGCGGGCAAGTCCACGCTGATCTCCCGCATCTCGGCCGCGAAGCCGAAGATCGCCAACTACCCGTTTACCACGCTCTCGCCGAATCTCGGCGTCGTCACCATGAGCGACGACCGCAGCTTCGTCGTCGCCGACGTGCCCGGACTCATCGAAGGCGCGCACTCCGGCCTCGGCCTGGGCACGAAGTTCCTCGCGCATCTCGAGCGCACGAAGGTGCTCGCGCACGTCATCGACGTCTCGTCGGCCTCGGGCCGCGATCCGGTCGACGATTTCAACGTCATCACGCGCGAGCTGGAGCTCTTCGAAGGCAGCGGTGATGAAACCGCCGCCCAGCTTTCGAAGAAGCCGCGCATTGTCGTCGCCAACAAGATCGACGCGCTCGACGAACCGGACCGGCTGGCCCGGTTGAAGAAGCGCATGAAGCAGTTGAAGGTCTCGGTGTATCCGGTCTCGGCGGCCACCGGCCAGGGCATTCCTGAGCTGCTCGAAGCGCTGTGGCAGCAGGTCAACGCCACCCGAAACCCGGTCGCGCGCAAGAAGAAGCCGCGCTCGGCGAAGAAGACGGTCGCGAAGAAGGCCGCCGCGCCGAAGAAGAAGGCGACACGCCGGAAGAAGACCTCGAAATGACCGGCCTGCTGGGCGGGACGTTCGATCCGGTTCACCTCGGACATCTCGATGTGGCCCACGCGGCGCTACGCGCGTTGTCGCTCGACCAGGTGCTCTTCATTCCCGCCAACATTCCGCCGCATCGCCATGCCCCGCGCGCGAGCGGCGCCGACCGTCTCGCCATGGTGACGCTGGCCATCGCCGGCGAACCGCGGTTTGCCGCCTCGGCGATCGAGCTCGAAGCCGCGGGAACGTCCTACACCGCCGTGACGATCGATCGCATGGTCGCGGCGGGACGCACGCGCGAGGATCTGTGCTTCATCGCGGGCGCCGACGCGTTCGCGGGCGTCGCGAGCTGGCACGACTACCCGGCGCTGCTCGACCGATGTCACTTCGCGGTCGTGTCGCGGCCGGGGTTTCCGGCGTCGGCGGTCCGAACGCGCATGCCCGCATTCGCCGATCGCATGATCGACGCAAAAGACCGGTACCAAACGCCGGCGCGAACGAGTATCTTTCTGATTGACGCGCCCACCGCGCCGGTGTCGTCCACCGACGTGCGGGCGTGCATTGACCGCGGAGCGCCGCTGACCGGTCTTGTGCCGGACGTCGTCGCCGGCTACATCGACGCTCATCGGCTTTACACCCGGGAGGCTCATGGCCACTGATCGTGCGCCGCGCAAACGCGCGGCATCTCGTCCGAAGATCAAGACCGCAACCCCACGTCGCAAAACCAAACTCAAATCATCGAAACTTGGCAAGACGCCGAAGACGCCCAAAGCGCCGCGCGGACCCGCCGCGCGCGTGCCCGCGGATGTGATGGCCGCGGTGCAGGCGGCGCTCGACAAGAAGGCCGAGAAGCTCGAGCTGCTGGACCTGCGCGACGGCCTGGCGTTCACCGACTTCTTCATCATCTGCACGGGCAACAACATCCGTCAGGTGCAGGCGATTGCCGACGGCATCCAGGAAGCGCTCCGCGATCACGGCGTGCGTCCGGCCCTCGTCGAGGGCTACCAGCGCGCCGAGTGGATCCTCCTCGACTACTTCGACTTCATCGTCCACGTCTTCACGCCCGGGACGCGCGACTTCTACGCCCTCGACCGGCTCTGGGGCGACGCCCGACGTATTGAAGTTCCTGCAACATAGGGATCGGGACTCGTTTGCAGTTTCTGCGTACTGAAACGAGTCCCGATCTCGTTTCTCTCTGACACTCAACTGGCACGCTGCCTGCACTGAAAGCGGCCGTGCTGGCCGACGCATCGAACGCCGTCATCCGTGCGCTGCTCGCGCCGTGTTGCGCGGCGTGTGACCGCCCGCTGGTCGAGCCGCTCGGCGGTCCGGTTTGCGAGTCGTGCTGGCAGCAGTGGCCGCTCGCGGCGCCGCCCAGAGACGGCGGCACGGCCGTCGAGATGATCCGCAGCGCCGGCGTCTACGACGGCTCGCTGCGTCACATGATTCACGCGCTCAAGTACCGAAAACGCCGGATGATCGCGCCGCTGCTCGCCAGCCGGATCCGCGAGTCGTGCGCCGATGCGCTCGAGGCCGCCGATGCGGTGGTGCCGGTCCCGCTGCACTGGGTGCGGCTCTGGGACCGCGGCTTCAACCAGGCCGACGACATCGCGATGGCGCTTGGCCTTCCCGTGTGGCGAGCCCTGCGACGCCGGCGGCATGGCCCGCCGCAAGCCAGCCTCCCTGCGCACCGAAGGCACGGCAATGCGAGGGGCTCTTACGCCGTCGCCCGGCTTGACGGGTTACGGGACGTGGCCGACCGTTCACGCCTTTCCGGCGCGAATCTCGTGCTGGTGGACGATGTGGTGACGACAGGCGCAACGCTCGAGGCCTGCGCCGAGGTGTTGATCGCGGCGGGCGCCGCGAGGGTCGCGGCGGTTACGGCCGCGCGAGCCGTGGCAGCACCGCGGCTTCAACCGCCGCCTGCACCGCGTCTTTCTCTTGTTCGCCGTCGATCAGAATCCAGCCCCGCTGCTTCGCCTGCGAGCGATAGCTCTCGCGGACGCGCGCGAGCAGCGACAGATCCCGCTCGTAGCGATCGCGGCCCGTCTGCTTGCGCGCGACGGCCGTTTCCGGAGCGATGTCGAGCAGCACCGTGATGTCGGCGGCCGGCAGCGGCTTCTGAATCTCGTCGAGCCACTCGCGGCTGAGCCCCTGCGCTTCGCCGTAGGCCACGCTCGACGCGCGATAGCGGTCGCAGACGATGTCGGCGCCGCTCTCGATCCAGGAATCGAGCTTCGGCTTGTACTCCAGGCGATTTGCCACGTAGAGCAACTGCATCACGTCCGGGCCAAACTCGCGCTCGCCGCGCAGTGCGGCGGCGATCTCCATGCCGATCGGCGTGTTGTAGTCGGGGAACGAGATCGCGTGGACCTTGCGCCCTTCCTGCGAAATCCGCGCGCGCAGATGCCTCGCCTGGGTTTCCTTGCCGCTCTGATCGAGGCCTTCAAACGCAATCAACATCTAGACATCCCACTGCAAGAGATCTTCGATGGTCTGGCGGCGCCGAATCAACCGGCCATCCATGACCTCGGCCGGCACGGCTCGGCGGTTGTAGTTCGACGCCATCACGGACCCGTACGCGCCCGCGTCGCGGACCACGAGCAGGTCTCCGACCTCGACGGGCGGCAGCCGCCGGGCCGACCCCAGCGTATCGGTCGTCTCGCACACCGGACCGACGATATCGCAAAGCCGATCGTCACCGGGCCGTGGATTGACGGGCGCAATGTCGTGCCATGCGCCGTAAAGCGCGGGCCTCAGCAAATCCGTCATGCCCGCGTCCGCGATCACGAACCACCGCGCCTCGCCCGACTTCGGATCGGCCGGCTGCTCTTTCAGGTCGACGACCGTCGTCACGAGCACGCCGGCGGGGCCAACGATCCAGCGGCCGGGCTCCAGCACGAGGCGCAGGCCGGTCTTCCTGATGGGCGGCAGAATCGCCGCCACGTATTCGCTCGGAGACACGACGGGCTGCCCCGCCTGGTACGGAATGCCGAGACCGCCGCCGACGTCGAGGTGTTCCAGCTTGACGCCCTCCGTCATCAGTTCCGTCGCAAGACCCGCAAGGGCCTCAGCGGCGCGAGCCAAGGGCGCGGTCTTCGTAATCTGCGAGCCGATGTGCACGTGGAGGCCGACGATGCGGAGCGATGGGTGGCGGCCGATCTCGCGGGCGAGCGCGCGCGCCGCGTCGATCGACATGCCGAACTTGTTCGTGCGAAGGCCGGTGGAGATGTGCGGGTGGCTCTCGGCGTCGACATCGGGGTTGATGCGGATGGCGACGCGTGCCGCGGCGCCAGGGTGCCGTTCCGCGATGGACGCGATCCGCTCGACTTCGCCCGGGGATTCGGCGTTGATCGCTTTGACGCCGAGCGTCACGGCTCTCTCGATCTCGGCCCCGGTCTTACCCACGCCCGTGAACACGATCTCCTTCGGCGCGAAGCCCGCGCGCAACGCGACTTCGATTTCGCCGCCCGAGTTCGCGTCGGCGCAGGCGCCGCACGCGCGCATCAGGCGCACGATGGCGAGCGTCGCGTTCGCCTTGATCGCGTAGTGGATATCGTGGGGATACGCGCCGCAGGCGTCGCCGAGCGCGCGGTAACGCTCGCGTATCAGCGCGGCGTCATAGACATACAGCGGCGTGCCGTGCTTCGCCGCCATCGCGGTGAGGTGCTCAGACGTCAGACCCGTCACAGGACTGACGATTGTACTCTGCTATGATTTCGCCCTGTGGCGGATCCGACCGACGCGAACGAGATCGACGAGATCATCGAGCGTTGCCTGAAGGGCGACCAGGTCGCCTGGGGCGTGATCGTCGATCGTCATCGCCGCAAGGTCTTCAACCTCGCCTATAAGTTCGTCGGTCGTCACGACGAAGCCGAGGACCTGACGCAGGACATCTTCGTCAAGATCTTCAAGGCGCTCCACACGTTCGACCGCCGCGCGAATTTCCAGACGTGGCTCATCAGCATCAGCCGCAACCTCTGCATCGACCACTACCGCAGCGTCCGCAAGGAGCGCGCGACGATGGCGCGCGACGTCGACGCCTCCGAGCTCACGCCGGCGTCGCGCGAGCGCGGGCCGCTCGCCCAGCTCGAGCAATCGGATCTCAAAGAGATCATCCGGCGCGCCATGGGCGAGCTGCCGGACGCGTTGCGCGTGGCCGTCACGCTGCGCGATCTCCAGGAATACTCGTATCAGGAAATCGCCGACCAGCTGCACCTGCCGGAAGGCACCGTGAAGTCGCGAATCAATCGCGGCCGCATCGAACTGGCGCGCCAGATCCGGCGCATTCAGGACAGCGCACCAGCCGCACAACTGCTGGCCAAACACGCCCGCGGAGGCACCGCATGAACGTCACCACCACCGACATCAACGGCATCACCATCGTCAATGTCAGCGAGACGAAGCTGACCTACCCGCTGCTCACCGACTTCGTGACGGCGGTCACCGGCCTCGTCGAGAAAGGCAACAAGCGCATTCTCATCAACCTCGGGAATGTCTCGTATGTCGACAGCGCCACGATCGGCTGCCTGATGGATCTCTATCGCCAGGCCAGCGCCGCCGGCGGCGCGCTCAAACTCGCCGGCGTCCAGAAGCGCGTCGAGACGATGCTGACGATGACCGGCGCGCACAATTTCCTCGAGGTCCACGCCGATCAGGCGTCGGCCATCGCCAGCTTCGGAGCGTGACCATGGCGCGAACGATCAAGACCTCCGCCGGCACCGCGATCGAACTCGACGGCGACGTGCTCGCCGTCCTCGAGACCATTTCCCGCGATCTGTCGAGGCAGAAAGCCCTCGACTACGGCTTCGAAGAAGTGGACCGCGAATTCCAGCTGCTCGTGGCGCAAATGACGCCAGATGAGTTGAAGGCCTACTTGAAGGAAAGCCTCTTCATGAGCTTCAACCGCTTCGAGAATGAGAAATTGGCCGCCGTGGTGAAGAAGGCCGGCCGCGCGAAGGAAGACTAGCGCCGTAAGCGGGTAAGCCGGCGGGCAAAGAAGACACAACGACTTGCGGGAGGAGGAGAACCCGCAAATCGGTGTGTTGTTGCTTGCAGAAGGCTAGCTGACGGGAACGGCGACGCGCTGGCCGATGGCTTCCGGCGCATCCACCAACGTCCAGGATTCGGTGTTCTTCAGCAGTTCGGCCGCCAGCTCCGTGTGGAGCGCGTGACCGCCGCGCTGAACCGTGACGTGGCCGAGAATCTGATGGCCCACGAGGGCCAGATCGCCGACCACATCCAGCATCTTGTGCCGGACAAACTCATCGTCGAAGCGGAGCGGATTCAACACGCCGGTCTCGCCGAGCACGACCGCGTTGTCGAGCGAGCCGCCGAGCGCGAGACCGCGCTGGCGGAGCATTTCCACTTCCTTCAGGAATCCGAACGTCCGCGCCGGCGCGATCTCGTTGATGAACGACGTCTCGGTGATGTCGAGCGTCTTCTTCTGCGAGCGCAGCATCGGATGATCGAACTGAATCGCGTAGCTGACCTTGAAGTTGTCGGCCGGGAAGATCGAGATGCTCTTGTCGCCCTTCTCCACCGTCACGGCGCGGGTCACGCGCAGCACCTTGCGGGCCGCGGCGAGTTCCTTCACGCCGGCTTCCTGAATCAGATAGACCCACGGCGCCGCGCTGCCGTCCATGATCGGCACTTCCGGCTGGTTCAACTCGACGACGACGTTGTCGATGCCGAGACCGCGGAGCGCCGAAAGCAGATGCTCGACCGTATCCACCGACGCCGCGCCGTTCACGAGCGTCGTCTGGAGGGCGTGCTTCGTGCCGAGGTGCTTGAGGGTGGCGGGAATCTCGATGCCCAGATCGGTGCGGACGAACCGGATTCCGGTGTCGGCGGCGGCCGGCTTGAGCGCCAGGGAGACCTTAAGCCCCGAATGCAGACCGATCCCCGTGCAGTGGATGCTTCGGCGAATCGTACGCTGGTGGCTGGTCATTTGTGCCATCTGGCGAGGGTCACTTAAGCAAGCGCCGGGCCAGATTGGTTACTGGTCGGTAGTTCATCTGGAAATCGTCGTAATTGGCAATGGGTAAAGGACTTATGTGGAATGTGGGAATCTGAAATGTGGCGCTTGGTTTGAGGCCGTGGCCTGAGAGCCACAGCCGAATGGGCTCGCCGTGTGTCTCTGGAACCACACATGGTCAAGAAACTGCCGGGACGGCGGTCCCGCCGTCCCCGCCCAACATCGGCGCCAGAAAGAGGCCCGTCGCCGAGGCTTTGGCCCTGGCGATCGCCTCAGGCGGCCCGGCCGCCACGACTTTCCCGCCGCCGGCGCCGCCTTCGGGCCCCAGATCGATGACCCAGTCTGCGCACTTGATGACGTCGAGGTTGTGTTCGATCACGACGACCGTATTGCCCTGATCGACGAGGCGGTTCACGACATCGAGCAGCTTGTGGACGTCCTCGAAATGCAGGCCGGTCGTCGGCTCGTCGAGGATGTAGAGGGTGCGGCCGGTGCCGCGGCGCGAGAGTTCGCGGCCGAGCTTCACGCGCTGCGCCTCGCCGCCCGACAGCGTCGTCGCCGACTGGCCGAGCTTGATGTAGCCGAGGCCCACGCTCTGCAGCGTTCGGAGTTTGGCGGCGATCGGCGGGAAGTTCTCGACGAGCGGCAGCGCCTGATCGACGGTGAGTTCGAGCATCTCGGCGACCGACTTGCCGCGGTATTTCACGTCGAGCGTCTCGCGGTTGTAGCGGCGGCCCTTGCATTCCTCGCACGTCACGTAGACGTTGGGCAGGAAGTGCATTTCGATCGCGATCACGCCGTCGCCCTGACAGGTTTCGCAGCGGCCGCCCTTGACGTTGAACGAGAAGCGGCCCGGCTTGTAGCCGCGCGCGCGCGACTCGGGCAACATCGCAAAGAACTCGCGGATGAACGTGAACAGCCCGGTGTAGGTCGCCGGATTCGAGCGCGGCGTGCGGCCGATCGGCGACTGGTCGATCTGAATGACCTTGTCGATCAGCTCGACGCCCTCGATCCGGTCATGCGCACCCGGCTCATCAATAGAGCGATAAAGCAATTTTGCAAGAGAGCGATACAGGATCTCGTTGACCAACGTCGACTTGCCGGATCCGCTGACGCCCGTGACGGCGATCAGCGATCCGAGCGGGAACGACACGTCGATGTTCTTGAGGTTGTTGGAGCGCGCGCCCTTGACGACGAGCTCGCCGCGCCCAGGTTTGCGGCGCGCTTCCGGCAGCGCGATGGACCGTTTGCCGGTGAGGAACTGTCCGGTCAGCGATTCGCCCGGCGCGGCCAGGAGTTTCTGCGGCTCGCCCTGGAAGATGACGTGCCCGCCGTGTTCGCCGGCGCCGGGGCCGAGGTCGATCAGGTAATCCGCCGTGCGAATGGTCTCTTCGTCGTGCTCGACAACCAAGACCGTGTTGCCGAGGTTGCGCAGCTTCGCGAGCGTCCCGAGCAGACGCCGGTTGTCGCGCTGGTGCAGGCCGATCGACGGCTCGTCGAGCACGTACAACACGCCGGTGAGCTGCGACCCGATCTGCGTGGCGAGCCGAATGCGCTGGCCTTCGCCGCCCGACAGCGTCGCCGCGCTGCGCGAGAGCGTCAGGTAGCCGACGCCGACGTCGTTCAGGAATCGAAGGCGCTCGCGGATCTCCTTGAGCACGCGGCCGGCGATGAGGTGTTCGCGCTCCGACAACTCGAGCGATTCGAACATCGGCACGACGTCCGCGATCGGCTGATCGACGTACTCGGCCATCCGGCGGCCCTTCAGTCGCACGGCGCGGCTCTCGGCCTTCAGCCGTTCGCCGTGACACGTCGTGCACGGACGCAGCGCGCGCAGCGGCTCGAGCGCCTCCTGATCGGTCCACGACCCGTTCTCGAAGCGCTTGCGGAGGTTTGGCAGGATGCCTTCGAAGTCAGCACCGAAGGGATCTGTCGAAGCCTTGCTTTTGCCTTTTGCCTTCTGCCTTCTGCCCTCCGCGGGGCCGAAGAGCAGAATGTCCTTACTCTTCTTCGTGAGCTTTCCGTATGGAATGTCTGGATCGATTCCAAACGTAACTTGAAGGCCCTTGAGGGCTTCCGCGAGGAAAGCGGCATCGCCCTTCGCCCACGGCACGATCGCGCCTTCGGCGAGCGACATGGTCTCGTCCGGCACGATCCGCGCGGGATCGAAGTCGTAGATCGCGCCGAGGCCCTGGCAGTCCGGGCAGGCGCCGTGCGGCGAGTTGAACGAGAACGCGCGCGGCGTGACTTCGGGGATGCTGATCCCGCAATCCGGGCACGCCATCTTGCGCGAGAACAACCGGTCGCCGGAATCGAGCGTGTTGATGACGACGATGTCGTCGGCCAGTTTGAGGGCGAGCTCGATCGCATCGCTGAGCCGCTTCTCAATCCCCGATCGCACAATCAACCGATCGACCAATACCTCAATCGTGTGATTCTTCCTTCGGTCCAGCTTGATGTCTTCCTCGAGCGCGCGGAACTCGCCGTCGATGCGCGCGCGCGTGAACCCTCGCGCGCGGAAGCCCGCGAGCTCCTTCTTGAATTCGCCCTTGCGGCCGCGCACGACCGGCGCGAGCACGTTGATGCGCTCGTCGGCCGGATAGAGCATGACCATGTCGATGATGCGTTCGAGCGACTGCGACGAGATCGCGCGGTCGCAGTTGGGGCAGTGCGGCACGCCGATATTCGAGAACAGGAGCCGCAGGTAGTCGTACACCTCGGTCACCGTCCCCACCGTCGACCTCGGGTTCGACGCCGTCGTCTTCTGCTCGATCGAGATGGCGGGCGAGAGACCTTCGATCAGGTCGACGTCCGGCTTCTCCATTTGCTCGAGGAATTGGCGCGCGTACGCGGAGAGCGACTCGACGTACCGCCGCTGCCCTTCCGCGTAAATCGTGTCGAAGGCGAGCGACGATTTGCCGGATCCCGAGAGCCCCGTCACGACAACAAGGCGATTGCGCGGGACGTCCACATCGATGTTCCGAAGGTTGTGGACGCGGGCGCCGCGTACGCTGATCCAGTTCGAGCTCATGCCAATCAGTAATTCTATCGCGGAATTTCGAAGTCCCTGTTGTGCTGGCCGAGGGCGGGCGCCGGGGCGAGTTCGGCGGGCCTGGAGATGAACGGGGCGCGAAAAGCGCGCAGGCCCTGAGTCTCGATGAGCAGATCCCGGGCCGCGACGTGCGGATCGGCGAGGGCTTCCGACGGCGAGTTGACGGCCGAGAGGCAGGCCGACTGAGATGAAAAGAGCTGAAGCCATTCTCCGCGGCTCCGCGTGAGAAAGAGCGTCCGCACGTCGGCGACGAGCGCGGCCTGGTCGGCTTCGTCGGACGCTTGCCGCGCTTTCCAGTCGGGCCGCCCGACAACGTCGCAGAACCGATGCCAGAACTTCGGTTCGAGCGCGCCGAGCGCGACGCGCTGGCCGTCTGCGGTGTCGTAGACGTTGTAGGTCGCGTGCCTGCCGAACGTCGGCAACTCCCCGCCGGCGGCCGCGGCGCCGTGGACCAATTCGCGCGCGGCGGGCAGCATCATCCAGTAGAGCACGGCGTCGTGCATCGAGATGTCGAGCGACGCGCCGTCGCCCGTTCGCTCGCGCGCGAAAAGCGCCGCGAGAATGCCGGCGACCGCGCTCATCGCGCCGCCGCCGACGTCGGCTATGAACATACGCGGGAGATTGACGATGCCCGGCCGATCGACGGCCAGCAGGCCGCCTTCAGCGACGTAGTTGAGATCGTGGCCGGGCTTCTCGGCGTTGGGGCCCGTCTGCCCGTAACCGGTAATGGCGCAATGAATCAACTCCGGGCGCGTCGCGCGGAGCTGTTCCGCAGCCACGCCGATGGACTTGGCAGTCGACGGCCGGAAACTCTCAACCACGACATCGGCGCCTTCCAGTAGCGACTGCCACCCGCCGCGGCGGAAATCCACTGCGACGCTCTTCTTCCCCCGATTGAGCAGCAGGTGATACAGGCCCTGGCCGTCGAGCGACGGCGGGAGGTGGCGCGTGGGGTCGCCGTGTTTCGCGTCCTCGACCTTGATGACATCGGCGCCCAGTTCCGCGAGCATCAACGTGGCGAAGTTGCCGGGAATCAGGCGCGAGAAGTCGAGGACGCGGATGCCGGAGAGGGGTCGCATTGAATGAAATCGTGTCGTAGCCGCGGGGCTTCAGCCCCGCGGGCTTCCGGCGGGCTCAAGCCCGCCGGCTACGGTTGTTTGTTCAGCCGGCTGTTGCGGTAGCCGTAGAAGAAATAGATCAGCACGCCGATCAGGAGCCACCAGCCGAAGCGCTCCCAGGCGAGGCGCGGGAGGTTCCACATCAAGTACAGACACAACGCCGCGCCGAGACCGCCGACGAGATGCACGAACGGCACGCGGAAGGGGCGGTGCCGCTTCGGATCGTTGTGGCGCAACACGATGACGCCGATGCAGACGAGGATGAACGCGAAGAGCGTGCCGATGTTCGTGAGGTCGTACGTTTCGGCCGCGTCCCCGATCAGCGACCACACGGCGACGAAAATACCGGTGAAGAGCGTCGCGGTATACGGAATGCGCGTCTTCTGATCGACCTTGGCGACCCACTGCGGGAGCAGGCCGTCGCGGCCCATCGCGAAGAAGATGCGCGGCTGGCCGTACTGAAAGACGAGCAGCACCGCGGACATCGACACGATCGCGCCGAGCGCGACGATCTTCGCGAGCCACTGCATGCCGGTCGCGTTGAGCGCGTATGCGAGCGGATCGGCCGTCTTCCCGAGGTCCGCCGCGGGCACCATGCCGGTCAGCACCGCGCCGATGACGATGTAGATCACGGTGCAGATCGCGAGACCGCCCATGATGCCGATGGGCAGATTGCGTTGCGGATTCTTGGTTTCTTCGGCGGCCGTCGAGATCGCGTCGAAGCCGATGTAGGCAAAGAACACGATCGCGGCGCCGTTGCCGATGCCGGTGAGGCCGTTCGGGGCGAACGGCGTGTAGTTCGCGGTGTTGATATGCGTCAGCCCGCCGATGATGAAGATCGCGAGCACGGCGAGCTTGATGACCACCATCACGTTGTTCACCCGCGTGCTTTCTTTCGCGCCGCGCAGGAGCAGCCAGGTGATGAACGCGACGATGCCGAACGCCGGCACGTTGATCAGGATCGGGATCGGCCCGAGATGCGGCGCCGAGTTGATCAGGCCGTGGACCGCCGGATCCGAGCTGAGCAGCGCCGTGCGATATCCGGTCGTCAGCCACGCCGGCAATTCCAGCCAGCCGCTCAGGAACGACTTGAGGTAGTCACCCCACGAAATCGCGACGGCGACGTTGCCGACGGCGTATTCGAGGATCAAGTCCCAGCCGATGATCCAGGCGATCAGTTCGCCGAGCGTCGCGTAGGAGTACGCGTACGCGCTCCCGGCCTGCGGAATCATCGACGCGAGTTCGGCGTAGCAGAGACCGGCCAGCGCGCAGCACGCGCCGAGCAGCACGAAGGAGACGATGAGCGCCGGCCCCGCGCCGAGGCGGATGATCTCGCCGTTGGGCCCGATCTGGCCGGCGGCCGCTGAGCCGATCGAGCCGAAGATCCCGGCGCCGATGACCGCGCCGATGGCGAGCATGATCAGGTCGCCGGCGCTCAGCACGCGCTTCAGCGAATGGGCGGTCTCCTGCGTTTCACTGAGGAGCGCTTCGATCGGTTTGACGCGCAACAGGCTCATGCATTCTCCAATGAGTCGGTGAGCATACCATCCAGTTTCCACACGGTGTCGTTCGAGACGAGAGCAACTCTCTGACTCTCGTCTCGTCCGCCGGAGCCTTGGCGAAGGCGGACGGCGCTCACTGGCTCAAACGCCACGCCGATGAGCGATGGCGCCGCGACGACCAGCTCCGGTTCGGGCACGTCAATCGTGACGTCGAGCTTGAAGAGGCCCGACGCGCCGGCCAGCGCGTCCACCACGAAGAAGTTGCCGACCGCGTCAAAGGCGATGCCCTGCGGGCGCCCGAACTTGTCGCTCACGACATCGACGAGCCGTTCGGGCGAGATGCGATAGATCGCGTCGTGCGTGGCGAGCGTCGGCGCCGCGACGTAGAGGCATTCGTCGGGACCGAACGCGAGATGGAACGCGGCGACGCTCGCCGGCAAGGTCGCGTACGTCTCGACCTGGCGATCCGGACGCACGCGGAAGATCGTGCCGGATCGATCGCCGACGAAGAGATCGCCGTCCGGCGAAAACGCGAGGCCTGTTGCGACGCCGAGTTCGGTCGCATAGCGTTCGACGTCCGGCGTGTCATCGTCCAACGGCAGTCGATAGACGTTGCCGTCGAAGCGGCTCGACACATAAAGCCAGCCGTCGGGCCCGATCGCGAGCGACGTCGGATTGCCGATGTCGACGGCGATCGGCGTCTTGACGCGGTCGAGCCCGATCCGAAAGAGCGGTACCTGCGGCTTCGCATCCCGCGATCCGCTCCGCGTCGCGTAGAGCCGCCCTTCGCGGTCGAACACGGGGCTGTCCACCTGGTGAAGGTCGGTCGCCAGCGTCGCGCCGACGATGAGTTCTCCGGACGCGCCGGGCATCTCGTCGATCCGCACCGTTTGCCGGCCGGGTTCGGCGTCGGCCGGCACGACGATCGTGACGCCGTGCGGCGAGGCCGCGACCACGCGCGCGTCCTTCTCGCCCACGAGGACGTGCGGCAGGCCGGCGATCGGCAGCGGCAAGTGCGCGGCGCGAATGGCGACGCGGGCGCCGGGCACCGCGCGAAGAGGATCGGTCGAAAGGACGGGACCGCGGCTAGGTGTCTTCGTCAAGCTCGACGTTCCAGTACACGTAATCGCGCCAACTGTCCGGCGCGTTGCGCAACCCGAACGCGATGCGAACCGCCGGCGCCTTGTCGGGCTTGCGCGGCAGCCGTCGGAGCCGCATCCCCGCCTGCTCCGGCGTGCGCCCGCCCTTCTTGCGGTTGCACGTGATGCAGCAGGTGACGATGTTCTCCCAGTCTTTGCGGCCGCCCTGTGCGACCGGCACGACGTGATCGAACGTCAGCTCGGCGGTGGGAAACTTCTCGGAACAGTACTGACACGTGTGGTGATCGCGCGCGTAGATGTTCGCCCGCGAAAAAGGGACGTAGTCGACCTTTCGACGCACACGGATCCGTCTGAGCAGCCGGATCACCGAAGGCAGCTTCATGCTGAACGTCACCGCCCGGACTTCGCGGTCGTGGACCGCGACAATCTCGACCTTGCCCTGGCACCAGAGGGTGATCGCCTTCTGCCAATGGACGACCCGCAGCGGCTCGTACGTCGCGTTGAGCAGCAGCGTTTGTTCCATTCTCGCCGGATTATAGCGAGAAATCCCCCGCGGACTGGAGCCCGGGGGTGGACCGGCCGATAAGGCCCACTGATGTCCCCGCGCCATGCCGCCTGGGTGTTTGTGGCGGGCGTCGCCCTCGCGGGGTGCGCCTCGGCCGGAGCGCCGCGCCCGAGCCCGTTTCCCGAGCCGGCGTCGAAGCCCAACATCTACCCGGCGCCGCTCGATCCCAAGGTCAACTCCTTCAGCACGTCGACGTTTCTCGCCGCGGCCCAGCAGTTACGCGGCGTGCCCTACCAACTCGGCGGCGATTCGCCGAAGACGGGCTTCGACTGCAGCGGCTACACGAAGTACGTGTTCGGCCTCTATCGAATTCAACTGCCGCGCACGGTGATCGAGCAGTTCCGCGCGGGCAAACCGGCCGGCACGGTGATTCGACCGGGAGATCTGCTGTTCTTCAGAATGGCCGGGCCGAAGTCGCCGGTGTCGCACGTCGCGCTGGCGCTCTCGGCCGAAGAGTTCATTCACTCCCCCGGCGCCGACGGCGTCGTCCGCTCGGAGAAACTTTCATCCCCGTACTGGCGCAGCCGGTTCGTCGCGGCGCGCCGGATTCTCTAGCTACTTGCCGTCACCGGGCGGCGTGATGCTGCCCATGCGCCGGAGAATGATCGCCTGGCGCCGCAGGAGCCGCGCGTTCGGATGCGCGGGACTGTAGCGAACGGGATTGATGATGGCGCCGGCCATCAGCGCCGCCTGCTCTTGCGAGAGCTCCGCGGCCGACACGCCGAAATACGCGCGCGCGGCGGCTTCGCATCCCCAGATGCCGTCGCCCCACTCGATGAGATTGAGATAGAGCTCCAGGATGCGCCGTTTCGACAGCTCCGCTTCGAGCCGCCGCGCGATCAGAAACTCGGTGATCTTCCGCGTGGGATTGCGCGATGGCGAGAGGTAGAGATTCTTCGCGAGTTGCTGCGTGATCGTTGACGCGCCGCGCAGCGGCTCGCCTTTCTCCCAGCTGTCCTCGATCGACATCTTGATCTCGTCGAAGTCGATGCCCTCATGCGACCAGAACGCGGAGTCCTCCGCGAGGAGCACCGCCCGCGTCAGGTTCGGCGAGATCCGGCCGTAGCTGACCCAGCGCTGGATCTTTCTCACGGGCTTCCCCGCGGCCCGCGCTTGCCGCGCGCGCATCTCCATCCAGGCCGTGGTCGAGGGCGGCGTCGTGCGAAGCGGGCGCACATCGGGCAACGTCAGCCAGATGTAGCCGAGACCCACGAACGCAAAGGCCGCCGTGCCGATAAGGACGCGGGCCGCGAGTCGCGCGGAGAACTTCAGCGCGACATCTCCGGCAACGCGGCGAGCAGGAGATCGACGTTTTCCGCGGTCGACCCCGCGCCCATGAGACCGATACGAAACACCTTCCCCGCCAGCGGCCCCAGGCCGGCGCCAACCTCGATGCGCCGTTCGGTCAGCAACCGCTTTCGAACAACCGCCTCATCGACGCCGGCCGGAACGTTGACGGCATTCAAGCTCCACGCGCGATCGGCCGGCGCGGGCACGAGCGACCACCCGATCGCCTCCAGCCCCGCCACCAGGCGCAGATGATTCTTCCGATGGCGCTCCCAGCGGTTCGCGAGACCTTCCGTTCCAACTTCGCCGAGGGCGGCGTAGAGCGACCACAGCAGCGGCGCGGACATCGTGTGGTGGTACTTCCGGCCGGACCAGTACGCGTCGAGCAGCGCGAGATCGAAGTAGAAGCTGCGGCACTTCACTTTGCGCGCGAGCGCGCGCGGCGTGAACATCACCGGCGCCAGGCCGGACGGCGCGCCCAGCCCTTTCTGCGAACAGGTGTAGGCCGCGTCAACGCCGTCGGCCGCCGCATCGAACGGCATCGCGCCGATCGACGTCACCGCGTCGACGATGAAGAGCGCGTCATGTTCGCGAGCCGCAGCCCCGATCTCCCGAATCGGATTCACCACGCCGGTGGACGTCTCCACGTGCACGGCCGCGACGAAATCGAATCGACTTTGCGCCTTCGCTAACGCTTCGGCGACACGGGCCGATTCCGCGGCCCGGCCCCATTCGACGTTCA
>SCUN01000214.1 GCA_004297655.1 Acidobacteriota bacterium
GCCTTCAGTTCTCGCTTCGCTCATTCCTCGTCGCCGGCCAGATGGCGCTCTCGACCGTCCTGCTGGTGGCCGCGGCGCTGCTCGTCCGCAGTTTCGCGGCCGCATCGGCGATGGACGTGAAGTTTGACGCGTCACAGGTCGTTTACGCGGCGGTCAACTCCGCGAAGCAGTTCTCGACACCGGAGGCCGCCAAGACGTTCTTCGACGTGGCGATCCGGCAATTGTCGTCACTACCGGGCGTGACATCGGTCGCCCGCAGCGACCGCCTGCCGTTCGCGCTCACCGGGAACACCGCGGTCGTGGAGATCGACGGCGTGCGCGGCCCCGCCGACGAGGGCACCAGCGTCGACGTGGCCAACATCAGCCCGCGCTATTTCGAGACCATGGGCATCGGCATCGTGGCCGGGCGCGCGATCGACGAGCGCGACACCGCGAACGCCGAGCCGGTCGTCGTGATCAACCAGGCGGCCGCGCGGAAATTCTGGCCGAACGCGAATCCTGTCGGGCGGCGCTTCAACGTTCGCAACGACCGCGAATTCACGATCGTGGGGATCTCCGCCGATCACCCGGTGCGCAGCGTCGGCGAGTCGCCGCGCCCGTTCTTTCAGTTTTCGATCGATCAGACGCGCGTCGGCTTCGTGAACCTCATCGTCCGCACCGACGGTTCGGCGCGCGCGCTCACGCCGTCGGTCCGGCGCGCACTCCTCGCGATCGATCCGACGCTGGCGTTCATCGGACTCGAGCCGGTCAGCGGCATGGTCAGTGCGACGCTCTTCCCCGCGCGGGCCGCCACAGTGCTCCTCGGCACCTTCGGCTTCCTGGCGCTCGTGCTGGCCATCATCGGCCTGTATGGCGTCGTCTCGTTCACGGTCGCTCGGCAAACGCGCGACATCGGCATCCGAATGGCGCTCGGCGCCAATCGCGGCGACGTCATCGGCAGCGTAATTGGCCGGAGCTTCACGCTGGTCGCCAGCGGCGCGCTCGCAGGACTGTTGTTGTCCGTGTTCGCCGCGCAGGTGTTGTCAGGATTTCTCGTCGGCGTCTCGTCGTTCGATCCGCTCAGCTACGCGGGCGCCCTGTTCATCCTCGGCTCAGCCGCGCTCGTCGCCACGATCGTACCCGCGCGCAGAGCAGCGAGTATCAATCCAATCGAAGCGCTTCGCGCGCAGTAGCCGGATCTACCCGATCCTGACCACCATCGACGTCGCATCGTCGAACGGCTCGCGCGAGCCGCGGAATTTTCGGACTTCGGCTTCGACCGCCTGCAGCACCTGATCGGGACCACTCGTCGAGTTCGTCACGGTCTCGAGCAGGAGCCGCTCGAGCCGCTCGGGCCCCAGCATCTCGCCGTCTTCGTTTTCGGCTTCGACGACGCCGTCGGTGTAGAAGAAGAGGACGTCGCCGCTCGCGAGCTGCACCTCGCGCTGCGTGTAGCCGCGACCGGGAAGCAGGCCGATCGGCGTGCCCGTGGAGGACAACCGCTCGAGACCCGCCGGGCGCAGCGCGAACTGCGGGTTGTGGCCGGCGTTCACGTAACGCAACCGCTTCGATGTCGGATCGAGAATGCCGACAAACAGCGTTGCGTACAGGCCGCGCGACGAGTTCGCCTCGATGTCGCGGTCCATCGCGTCGGCGATCGCGGCGAGATCGTGGCCGAGCTTCAGGCGCGTGCGCAGCGTCGCCTGGAAATTCGCCATCAGCAGCGCGGCGCCGACGCCTTTACCAGACACGTCGCCGACGAGCAGCGCGACGTTGCCGTCATCGAGCGCAAAGTAATTGAAGAAGTCGCCGCCGACTTCCCGCGCGGGAATCGACATGCCCTTCACTTCCGTCAAGCCGAGGCGCAGCGATTCGTGCGGCAGCATCTCGCTCTGGATCTGGCGGCCGAGCTCGAGCTCGCGCTTCAACCGCTCTTGGCCGACGAGCTGCTCCTGCTGCTGCTGAATATCCGAGGCCATCCGATTGAAGGCCGACGCCAGCGCGGCCACATCGCTCGTGCCTTTGACCGGCACGCGCGCGCCGAAATCGCCCTTCGCAATCCGCTCGACGCCCTCGGTCAGGTTCGACAGGTTCTTCGTCAGCCCCTGCGACACGGGAATCACGATCACGAGCGCGAATCCGATGAACAGCAATCCCAAACCCGCGTTGCGGCCCGTCGTCCGTCGCAGCGCCGACAGCGAATCGCCGACCGGGCGCGCAATCCCGAAGCGCAACCCGGAACCCGACGGATCGGCGTTGGTGACGACGATGAAGTCCCGGACCTGGGCGGTGCCGAGCCTGGCGTCCGGCTTCGCGACGGCGCCGAGCGACTCGACCGTGCGTTTGTCGGCGGGGTTCTGGGTGTAGAGCTTGCCGTCTTTCGCGACGGCAAACGGCACTTCGCCCTGATCGCGCCGCGTGGTGGCGAACACGGTCATCAGCACGTTGTCGAGATTCACTTCGGCATTGGCCTGATGAAGGACCTTGCCACCGCGCGCGACGGTCACGCCGAGCTTGTTTCCGGTCAACGTCGACTTGGTTTCTGTCGGCAATACCGGCGTCACGGGCGCGGGCGTCACGTCGACGTGCTTCGCTTCAGCGGCCTTCGTGTCTGCCGCGGCCTTTTCCTGGGCCTGCGAGGCGCGCTTCTTCAGTTCGTCGGCGCCGAGCCGAAGCCCTTCGGTGATGCCCATGATGCGGAGGCCGACTTCGCGGGTGATTCGCTGACGCTCTTCGGGCGTCAACTGGTCCATGCCTTCGGGCGCGAGGCGCTTCGTCATCTCGCGCGCGATGGTGCCGACGTCGATCACGACCTTGTCGAGCGACGGCACTTCGGTCGGCCCGGCGCCAACCGGCGGCTTGGTGAACGAGCGCGTCGGCGGAGCGGGCCCCAGATGGGCCGTCGGCTCCGCGGGTTTCGCGGGAATGCTGCCCGGCGCGACCGGCGGCGGCGTCGGGCCTTCAGTCGGCGGCGGCGTCGGCCCCGCTCCTGGACCTGTGGTGCGGCCCGAGCGGCCGGTATCCCGGCGGCTGCGACTGGTGCCGACGCCTGAACCGCCAGGGCGCGCGCCGCCGCGGAAGAGGCTGCCCATGCCCTGCAGTTCGACGCTGTTGAGCAACATCGCGGCGTCGCCGAGTGTCTTGGCGGCATCGAGGTCCATCAGACTCACGACCGAAGTCGCGGGCGTCGCGGCTCCGCCCGTCGACGCCGGCGGCGTGCCCGATGCCTGCGGCGCGGTGGCCGTGGACGGCGTCGTGACGACTGGCGTGACTGGCTTGGTGGCCGCGGGTTTCGGTTTAGCCGGCGCCGGCGCGGGCTGATCCTGCATCGCCATCAACTTCTCGACGCGCGTGCTCAGTTCCGCAGTGACGAGCTGCATGCGTGACGTGAGTTCGCCGGCGAGCAGATCCGCTTCCCGCCCCGCGGCCTGGCGCAACGCGTTCGCGGAGTTGATGTAGGAATAGAACGTCACCGCCCCGAGCGGGACGACCGACATCAGCAGTAACCAGAGCACCAGGCGGGCACGGAGCGTCATCATCTTTAGGACTACAGAAAGATAGACTGCGTTAGCCTCAAAAAGATTCCTCTTTATTAAGAGTTTTTACTCCCACTTAACAGAGTAGTGGATTCAGGCAAACGTCGCCATCACGGGCGCGTGGTCGCTGGTGCCGAATTCACGCATGGAGATGCATGTCTTCGCGGTCGGGCCCCAGGGGGCGGCGGCCAGGATGTAGTCGATGCGCCAGCCGATGTTCTTCTGGCGCAGGCCGCGCCAGGGCGGCCACCACGTGAAGAGGTTGTCATTGCCGGGATCGAGCGTTCGGCCCACATCGATCAGCCCGGTGTCGATCAGCCGCGCGATGAGCGCGCGCTCTTCGGGCCGCGCGCCGATCTGGTTCGGCTTGCGCTCCTTCGTGTGAATATCGCGATCCGTCAACGCGACGTTGAGATCGCCGCAAATCACCACCGCTTCCTTCGCCGCGCGCGCCGCTTCGGCGAAGGTGACCAGGCCGTTCAGGAACCTGATCTTCGCGTCGTAGTCTTTTCCGCCGTTCGGCACGTAGGTGGACGCCACACGCACGCCGCCGATCACGGCCGTCGCGATTCGAAACTCGAAATCGAACGCCGGATGCGTGACATCCAGCGACGAGGTCGCCGAGCGTTTCACGAGCAGCGCCACGCCGGAGTACCCGCCGCTGCCGTGCCAGTACGTGCGGTAGTCGCCCGCCAACGACGAATGAATCGGAAACTCCGGCACTTGCGCCGGCGACGCCTTGATTTCCTGGAGACACACGACGTCGGGCTGTTCGCGCTCCATGAGTTCCATGAGCTGCGCGTGCCTCGCGCGAATGCCGTTGACGTTCCAGGTAATGAGTTTCATCTTCAGGTGCGCGGGTGCTCAGGTGCTCAGGTGCGGCTCGTGGTCAGCGCCCGAATCCCGGATGTGAGGCGCGCAAGGCCCTCGTCGACCGTCGCGGCATCGAGCGCGCCAAACGACACGCGCATCGAACAGACGTCGGTGACGCCGAAGGCTTCGCCGGGAATCACGGCCACGCGGTGTTCCCGGACGAGGCGCTCGGCGAGCGTCATGGAGTCCATGCGCGTCTTCACCCGGACGAAATAGTAGAACGCGCCGCGGACGTCGGCAGTCTCACACGGCACCGACGGATCGGTCAGTGCAGCATGCACGCGGGGACGCAGCGCGCCGATCCGCTCGGCGTGGGCGCGCGCGTAGGACGAGCCGACGTTCATCGCGGCAATGGCGACGCGCTGGGAGATCTGCGGCGTGCAGATGAGGAGCGTGTCCTGGATCTTGTTGACCGCCGGCCAGAGCGATTCCGGAATCACCATGAAGCCGATCCGCCAGCTCGCCATCCCGTATCCCTTCGAGAGCGAGTAGAGCGAAATCGTGTGCGCCGCCGCGCCATCGATCGACCCGGCCGAGAAATTCACGGCGTTGTCGTACGTGAAGTACTCGTACGCCTCATCGTGGATGTGAAAGACGCCGCGGGCCTTGCAGAGCGCGTTCACCGCCCGGATCGACGCCTCCGAGTAGACCGCCCCGGTCGGGTTGTTCGGCGAACAGGTCACGACGGCGCGCGTCTTCGGAGTGATCGCCTGCGCGATCGCGTCGACGTCGAGCTGGTAGTCCGGCAGCGTCTTCACCCCCACCGTCCGGCAATTGGCCATCGTCACCGCCATGCAGTGGTTGAAGTAGTACGGCAGCGGGAAGATGAACTCATCGCCGGGATCCGCGATCGCCAGCACGGCGTTGAAGAACCCGAGATTGCTGCCGGCCGTGATGACGATCCGGCTGCCGGGCCCCACGTGGATGTTGTTCTCGCGCGCGAGCTTGGCGGCAAAGATGTCGACGAGTTCGGGCAGGCCCTCGACCCGGCCGTACCGATGCTCGTCAGGCGACGAAGGAAATGTGTGGGCGGCCTCGACCGCGGCGTCCGGCGGACCGTACGCGACCATGCCTTGTCCGAGCGAAATCGTTCCGGGAGTTTCCGCCATCCACTGGGTGACGATCGGAATGACGGGGGTCTGAACGGCGGCCAGCCGTTTGGATTCTTCGAACACTCAGGGTTCTCCAACAATCGCCAGGTAGCGGCCGTCGCGGCTCGCCGAAAGTCGTGTGATCCGTTTCACGCCGGCCGCCGTGAGGTCGGCAAGTTCCACCCAGGCCGACAGGTCCTTGCTCACGAACAGCTTCGAGCCCGACGCCATCACGATGCGTCCGTCGGGCAGCCACGTCAGGTCTTCGCTGCCCTTCACCGTTTCCATGATCGGCGTCACCTTGTGCGTCGCGATATCGAATTCCTTGATCATCCATTTCTCGCGATCGGTCTTCGAGACGAAGCTGATCGTGTTGTGGCCGACGCGCCGCAGCAGCGAGCGCCCGGTGTTGGTCTCGATGATCTCGCCCTTGCCGGTGGCCGTGTTGATGACCTGCAGCGATTGCGGCGCGCCGTTGGCCGCGAGAATGAACGCCGCGAATTCCGTCGGGCTGGTCCACACGTGGTACCCGATCAATAGCGCCCCGTGCTGATAGGCCAGGCGCGGATTGCCGCCGTCCATGTCGTAGCGGAAGATCGACTGCTCGGTGCCATGCACGGTCAGAAACGACTTGCCGTCCGGCGCCACGAGCGGCGAGTACTCGTTCTCTTCGGTTTTCGTGAGCTGCACGAGCGCCTTGGAAGCGACGTCGTACTTGTAGATGTCGTTCTGCTTGCCGTCCCGATTCGACGCGAAGAGCACGGCGGAACTATCCGCCAACCACGACGGCTGATTGTCATAGCCGGGGTTGTTGCTGATGTTCACGGGCGTGCCGACGGTCGCCGACGAATTGGTCCAGGTCAGCGGCGCGACGAAGACCTCGGTGGCCGGCGGAGCCTGGGCGGCCAGCGCGGCCGAAAACGCGAGGACCATGACGAGTTGCTTCTTCATACACGCCTTTGGGCTAAGTTCCGGACTTCCGGACTGATGCGCTTCGACAAGTACACCTTCGCGTCGCCGGAATCAGCGGCCGTCTGCTCCACCTTGATCACGTCGAACTCGAGCCGCGCCAGCGCCGCGCGCATGTCGTAATACCGGTTCTTGGTCTTGACGATGATCTCGTCGAAGCCGCGGTCGAAGGCCCAGCGCTCCTGCTGCTCGCTGACGGCGCGGAAGTGACCCTGGCCGCGCCAGTCGCGGCGCGTGGCGCCGAGCCAGTTATAGAGGATGCGGCGGCCGTTGAAATCCACGACATCGCGCAGCCGGTCGACCAGATCGGCGAGGGCAGGATCGCGCTCCTCGGGATACAGCTCGTGGGAGACCTTGTAGGACACGGGCACGTTGACGGATGGGTCCTCGGGCAGCGGCACTTCCGCCATCAGGATCTGCATCTCCCGGCCGTTCAGGCGCGATTCGATCTCGTTGGCCG
>SCUN01000030.1 GCA_004297655.1 Acidobacteriota bacterium
GCTCTTCCGATCTGCCGCCGGCGGCCTCGATCTCGCGCGCCACCGCGGCCGCCGCCTCGTCGCGCTCGACGTAGTTGATCACCACGACGGCATCGGGCGCCGCAAGCCGGCGCGCGATCGCCGCGCCGAGACCGCGGCTGCCGCCGGTGACAAACACGACTTTCCCGGGGAAATCGGTCATGGGAGCACCGCCACCTGAAGCGTGCCGTTGACTTTCATTTCACCGTCATCGCCGACGGCGGTCACATCGATGTCGAGCAGCCGCACGGCGTCGGTCTTCTTCCGGACACGGCCCTTGAACGTCAACCGGTCGCCGATTCTCACCGGGTTGGGAAAACGCAACTGCTGCGAGAGGAACAACGCGCGCCGGCCCGGCAGGCACATGCCGACGAGCGTCGAGAAGAACGACGCGACCAGCATGCCGTGCACGACGCGGCCACCAAATTGGGTCGTCGCGGCGTAGGCGGCGTCCATGTGCAACGGGTTCCGGTCGCCGCTGAGCGTGGCGAACGCGCGAACGTCCGCGTCCTCGATGGTGCGCGCGAACGACGCTTCCTGTCCGACCACGATGTCTTCGAACGCGAGGTCCGCGGCATCTGCCGGCCGGTCAGCCAATGGCGACGCCTTTGCCTTCGAGCAGCGCGGCGAGCTCGGCGATGCTCATGATCGTCGGGATCTCCTCGATCGTGAACTGCACGCCGTAGCTCTCTTCGATGGCCGCGACGAGCTGCATGTGCGCCATCGAGTCCCACTGCGGAATCGTGCCGGGCCCTGTCTCGGCCGTGACGATCGACGGATCAACACCCAGAATCTCGGCGACGAGGGTCCGAAGTCGTGTCATCAGATGGCCGGCTCACCGGCCGCGGCGCGCACGCGCGCCCAGGCGGGCGCATGGATGTCGGTCGTCGCCAGCACGGCGCGCCACAGTTCCGCGTCGCCGTCAGTGCCGGCGCGGGTGAATCCGTGCCGGGCGTAGAGATCCGCGACCATGTCGTTCTTCGCGCTGCGGGCATAGCGTCCCTGCAACACGGCCGCGCCACGCTCGCGCGCGCGGTCGGCCGCATACGACAGGATCGCCGTCTCGATGTTGCGGCCCAGCACACGGCAGCTCAGCAGCAGCGTCTCGATCTCAGCGATGTCGCCGGCCACTCGCAGCACCACGACGCCGATGATGCCGCTGTCGCCGAGGCGATCCCGCAAGTGCACGCCGAAGACCTCGGACCGCGGGTCGGCAATCAAGCCGTCGAATTCGGCTTCCGTGTAGCGGCGCGTGGTCAGGTTGAAGCGATTGGTCTTGTGCACCAACTGGAACAACCGCTGGCGCGCCGGGCCGACCGGCGCCACGATCGTCACTTCCATGCGGAGGTCCGTCAGGTACTCTTCGAGCGAGGACGCCGACGCTTTCAGTGCCTCCCGACTGGAGCGCTCCTTGTACATGCGTCCGCGCGAGAGGTCCTCGTCGGTGATCTGCAGCGTGTCGAAGGCTGAGAGGCGGCGCAGAAAGTCGGCGTACAGCGCGGCGTCCTTCGGCAGATCGGGCGCGAGCACCTCGGGGAGGCGTTCGCGAATGTTGTCGCGCTCGAACGAATCGTCATCGAGAAACACCATCGCGTCGAGACCCAGGTTGAGTTCGTCGGCGATGGAGACGATGCTCCGGGCTTTGTCGACCCATCCGATGCGATGCGTCGTGATGTGTTCCGGCCGCAGGACCATATCCGGATGTTCGCGGAACACCGTGAGCGCTTCCGCTTCATCGTTCCGGCTGCAGACGGCGAGCAGAATCCCGCGCTGGTGAAGCGACAGCGCGACGCGCTGAAACTCACGGTAGGGGGCGCCGGCCGGGTCCGTGCCGAGGCGCAACCCGCCGATGCCCTCTTCGGCGAGCACACCGCCCCACATGGTGTTGTCGAGATCCAGGATCAGGCACTTGCGAGGCGGCCGCAGCGCGGCGGAAATGTAGCGGAACGCGTCCTCCGCCAGCCTCGGAAGAAATGACGTTGAAAACGGCTGCCGCGCGAGCTGGAACATCCGCCGATCGAACGCGGCGTCATGGCCCGCCGCGGCGCACAGGCCGGCCAGATCCACGACGTAGACTCGCGACTGCCGCCGGGCCCAGTCGGCCAGGCCGTGATTCAGTTCATCGAGCGCGCGCTGCCGCCCCATCGGGACCTGCCAGTCGAGCAGACCCATCGCCGCCGGAGCTGCCGAGACGAAGTTGGCGACGAGCAAGGTCGCCTGCGATCGCGCGCGCAGGGCCTCGAGCAGCTGAACGAACTGCTGCAGCGCTTGCGACACCGCGTCCCGGTGGGACGCGCCGTCCGCGCCCCACTGCGAGAGGTCGCCGAGAAGCGACTCCGGGCTGATCAGGATCAACGCGACTTCGGGCGCCGGTTCGTACAGCACGCCGGCCGGATCGAGCACCGTGCTGGCAAACTCCTGCGGCGGACACACGGCGACGTCAATCGGGAAGCCCTCGAGATGTGACCGGACCGCGAGACAGTCGGCAAACGGCTCCACCGTCATGTCGCTCAGCACCACGACGCGTCTGCCGACGCCGGGAACGAGCACACCGTTGGCCTTCAATCGCGCGAGGGCCCGCAGGTGATTCGTGTAGGTCGGTTCGCGGCGGATGTCGGTCAGGTCAACAGGCGTCATTGAATCCCCGGCCTTACGCAGTCAAGGAATGTCATCAAGTATAGACCGTGGGTCGCTGGAACAATTGGCGCAGCGCGTCCCAGTTCACCGGCGAGAAGAGCGACGTCATCTGGCCGTGGCCGGCCGAATCGGCCGCTCGATCGGCGATCACGTTGAGCAGCGCGGCCCGAAGGTCATGGTCGCCCGTTGCGGGAATCGTCGTCCGCAGCGGCTCTGACACGTCCACGTCGAGCAGAAGTTCGCTGGCGTAGCGCAGCACGCGGCGGCCGTGCGCGGCGGCCTCGGGCCCGACGGTGCTGCCGACGTAAACGACCGTGCCGCATTGGCTGAATGCGTCATCGATAGATCCGGCGTGGATGGTCGCGGCCAAACCAAAGACCGCGGGATCCACTGGTGTCATCGGATGCGGCTTCACGAGAAAGGTGATGCCGTCGGCGCGTCCGCCGTCGGGGAATGCCGCGGCC
>SCUN01000215.1 GCA_004297655.1 Acidobacteriota bacterium
CTCGACGGTCCGCTGCGTGACGATGCGGTGCTGGCGCTGGGGACGATGGGTGAGGGGTCGTCGCTCGCCACGCTGGCGGAGTTGCAGCGGCAGGTGTCGCGCGAGCATCAGCCGGCCATCGCGGCATCGATCTGCATGCTTGGCCTGAGTTGCGATGCGCACCACAAATACCTGGACGACACGCTGCGATTTGCGGCGACGAACGCGAACTTTCAATTGCTGCTGAGGGCATCGTCGCGGGCGATTGGCGCGATGGCGGCGCGAGGGGATCAGGCGGCGCTCACGTCGCTGATTGACGTGGGATTGATGGCGAACGATCAGGCCAGGGCGCCGATCGCGCTGGCGCTCGGCGGCGCGGCCGTGCGACAGCCGGCCGCGATGATGACGGCGCTGGCCGCGCGCGCGGCGGATCAGCCGGCGGCGATTGAGCTGCTACGCGATGCCTTCGACATGCTCGAGGAAGACTACGCGGAGGAGATGTTCTACGTGAGCGTGCGGCGCGCGTTCTGGGCGGCCGCCGAGGGCACGCCGGCGCGGCGGCTGGCCGAGGCCGTGTTGCAGAAGCTGGAGTTTTGACGCGTGGCAGGCATTGACTATCGGCAATCGGGCGTCGACATCGACGCGGGCAACGAAGTCGTTCGACGAATCAAGTCGCTCGCGCGCGGCACCTATACGCCGAATGTGCTCTCGGGAGTGGGGTCGTTCGGCGGGCTGTTTCGCGTGGACCCGTCGATCAAGGAGCCGGTGCTTGTCGCGAGCGCGGACGGCGTCGGGACGAAGCTGAAGCTCGCGTTCATGACCGGCGTGCACGACACGATCGGCGCGGATCTCGTGAATCACTGCGTGAATGACATCCTCGTCCAGGGCGCGACGCCGTTGTTCTTCCTGGACTACCTGGCGACCGGTAAGCTCTCGCCCGACGTGGCCGAGCAGATCGTGACGGGCGTGGCGCGCGCGTGCGGCGAAAACGGCTGCGCGCTCCTGGGCGGCGAAACCGCCGAGATGCCCGGGTTTTACGCCGACGGCGAATACGACGTGGCGGGCTTCATCGTCGGCGCCGTCGAGCGCGCTCGCGTGATTGACGGCTCGTCGATTGCGGCCGGCGACGTGCTGATCGGGTTGCCGTCCACCGGGCTTCACACCAACGGATACTCGCTCGCGCGCCGGATCGTGTTTGAGGCGATGCGGCTGGACGCCGGCACGCATGTCGCGGAGCTGGGCTCGACGGTGGGCGCTGCGCTCATGCAGACGCACCGCTCGTACCTCAGAGTCGTGCAGCCGCATTTGTCGAGCGGTGTGATCAAGGGGATGGCGCACATCACAGGCGGCGGACTGACGGAGAACACGCCCCGGATGCTGCCCGCCGGAGTCATGGCCGAGATCGATCTTCGCAGCTGGACGGTGCCGCCCCTTTTCAACTGGCTGCAGCGCGGCGGCGGCATTGCGCCCGACGAAATGCGCCGCGCGTTCAACATGGGCGTTGGATTGGTGCTGGCGGTTGGCGCGGCCGACGCGTCGGCATTTGTCGCCGCGACGCCTGGCGCGTGGGTGCTCGGTCGCGTTGCCGCGGGTGACGACGGCGTACGCTACGTGGAATAGCCGGCGCTCATGCAGATTCCGATCATTCGCGGCAAGATCCCCCGGCCCGGCGACGGCGAGTACGGGGAGATGAAGCACTACGCGAGTGGCGGCGCCGAGATCGATGCGAAGCAGGTGGGCGCCGGGTCGGCCGAGCCGTGGATCGATGTCATCAAGAAGTACGAACCATCGGCATTTCCGGCGACGGAGCGATTGCTGGCCGATCGCGAGCTGGTCTCGCTGATTCGCGGCACGGCGATCGACGTCGGCGCGGGCACCTGTTTCTTGACGGCCAAAGTGTCGCAACTGCCGTCGATCGATCATGTGTACGCCATCGACATGTCCGAGGAGTTCCTGACGTCGACCGGCGCCAGGATTCTCGAGCACTTCAACGCGGCGCCCGGCAAGGTGACGTTCGTGGCGAGCGACTTCAACGCGATTCCGCTGCCCGACGCGTCGGCCGACACCGCGTTCATCTTCGCGGCGATCCACCATTCGTTGTCGCCGATCAAGACGCTGCAGGAAGTCGGGCGCGTCGTCAAACCCGGCGGCACGATCTTCATCCTCGAGAATCCCGTGTCCGTCCTCAAGATCCGCCACGTGCGGCGGTATTTCCTATCGCTCTCGCGCACGGGCAACGTCACCGAGATCGCCTACACGCGGCGTGAGCTCGAGTACGTCATCGATAACGCCAAGATCGGCGACTGGGAGGCGCGCACCTGGGACGTCCTCGGCCGCCCCGGCCCCCGCCGCTGGATCCGCCGTCTCCTCCGTGCCCTCGCCCTCGAAGACATCCTCCTCAATCCCCCCAACTACCTCTTCGTCGTTCGTAGGGGGACGCACCCCTTTTCCACAGGTTTTCAACAGTAGGGGACAGGTCTCTATCGATTGGAATCGCCCGAATCGCGGAGTTGTTCTCTGGCGGTGAGGATGGCGTTCACGTAGTCCACCCACATTTCGCTGGAGTGCATCTCAGATCGTGTCAACGGAACGACTCGGCTGCGCCTCAGCCGCTGCGACAAGCTGCACCATCGCCAGTCTTCGGCTCGGCGGACGAGTCCGGCGGAGCGGGCGTTGCGTTCGACGTAGCGCGACAGCGGAAGCAGCGAGGCGAGGTCGTGGATCGGGGTCGACCGGAAGCGGCCCTGGTAGATCGGGCCGGTGCCTGTTGTTCCCCGAAATCGATGCCATCGCACTGCGTGGGTAGTCGTTACCCAATGCACGACACGCGAGAGATGGCGTTTCCCAATCGGCCCCATCAGCAAATGCCAGTGGTTCGACATCAGGCAATAGGACACCAAGGGCGCTTGATGCTTCTCGAGTCCGTCACGCAGCACCGCCAGGAAGGCGAGATAGTCGCGTGGACACTCAAAGATCGGCGTCTTTCGAACGGAACGATTGACGACGTGGTAATAACCGGTGTTCGCACTTGCGCGGGGACCGCGTGCCATAGCAACCTCGTTGGTGCACGGCGACGACGGGCTGCAATCGGCATGCCGTCCGGCTTCCGCCTGGCATCGACCCGATGAGACCTGTCCCCAACCTGTTGAAACCTGTGGAAAAGGGGTACGTCCCCCTCGGATTGTTGATTTCGGGGCGGGGCAGTAATTTGCAGGCCGTCATCGAGGCGATTGCGGCGGGGAAAGTGCGGGCGCGCGCGGCGGTGGTGATCTCGAATCGCGCCGACGCGCAGGGATTGGGACGGGCGGAACGCGCGGGCATCGAGACGCTCGTGCTGCCGCACCGCGAGGCGCCGTCGCGCGACGCGTACGACGCACGGCTCGTCCACGAGTTGAAGTCGCGCGGCGTCGAACTCGTCTGCCTCGCCGGTTTCATGCGCCTGCTCGGACCGACGTTCTGCGACGCCTTTCCGAACGCCATCGTCAACGTGCATCCGTCGTTGCTGCCCGCATTCCCCGGCGTCGACGCGCAGCAGCAGGCGCTCACGGCCGGCGCGACCGTCAGCGGCGCGACCGTGCATTTCGTCACGCCGGAACTCGACGCGGGCCCGATCATCCTGCAAGCGGCCGTGCCCGTGCATCGCACGGACACCGTTGCGACGCTGTCGGCGCGCATCCTGGCCGAGGAACACCGCATCCTGCCTGAAGCGATTCAACTCATCGCCGAAGGGCGATGCCAGGTCGTCGGCGATCGCGTCGTGATCGCGCCGCCGGCCTCGGACGCCGCTAGGCGAGCGTAACCAGGGCCACTTCCGGCGGGCAATTTACGCGGATCGG
>SCUN01000216.1 GCA_004297655.1 Acidobacteriota bacterium
CTTCACCGCCCACTGCCCGGCCTTCTCGATGTTGGGCGAGCCGGTGAGTCTCGGCCCGTTCACGTCGGTCAGGTAACTCATCGTCTCCATGACCTTCGAGTTGGCCTCGGTGAGACCCTGCTGCTTGATCTTGTTGATGCTGTCGTAGTCGATCGTCTCGTTGAACGCGCGGATGGGCAGGCTGGCCACGGCCACCGTGAACGCCACCGCCAAACTCACATAGAAAGGCTTTCTCATTGCGTACCTCCTGGGCGTCGGCCACTATATCGCTGATTGCCGATCGGCTCTGTCGGATCGGCCACAACCCAAATCGAGGAATAGAGGAGACGAGTATGCGAAGGATCGTGACCACCGGACTGTGTTGCGCGGCGTTTGCCGGCGCGTTGGCGGCCCAGGCGCCGCAGCAGGCGCCCCAGCCGCGGCCGCTGCCGGGCCTGATTCAGGAAGTGCGCAACATCTACAAGACGCACAAAGGCAACATCACCAAGGCCGCCGATCAGTTTCCCGAAGACAAGTACGCGTGGTCGCCGACACCGGAGGTGCGCACGTGGGGCGGGCTGATCTCGCACATCATCGACGACAACAACGGCGCGTGTTTTGTGCTCGCCGGCGAAACCGCGCCGCAGCCACGCCTCGACAACGGCGGCAAGCCGACGGAGGCCGGCAAGGACTTGAAGAAGGCCGACATCGTCGCGAAGCTGGCGGAGTCGTTCGCGCGCTGCGACAAGGCGTTCGACGCGGTGACCGAGGCGAATATGGCGGAGCGGAACGGCACGTCGAACCGCTCGAAGTTCGGCGCCGTGTTCTACAACACGCAGCACATCAACGAGCACTACGGCAACATCGTGACCTACATGCGTTTGCAGGGTCTCGTGCCGCCCTCGTCGGCGCCGCGCGGCGGCGGGCCGGCGAACTAATGGTCAATGGTCAGTGGCTAATGGTCAGTGGGATCTTCAGTGACCACTGAGCATTGACCATTGACCACTCTCGTGGGCGAGCAGCCAGCGTTTCATTTCCAGGCCTCCGCCAAAGCCGGTCAGCGAACCGCTCGCGCCAATGACCCGGTGGCAGGGGATCACGATGGGAATCGGGTTTTGACCGTTGGCCGCTCCGACCGCGCGCACCGCGTCGGGGCGGCCAATCGTTTCGGCGATCCTCCCGTACGTCGTCGTCTGGCCGAACGGAATTGACTGGAGCGCCTCCCACACTTCGCGTTGAAACGGCGTGCCCTTCGGCGCGAGCGGGAGATCGAAGACCGTGAGCGTGCCCCCGAAGTAGGCCGCGAGCTGGTGTTCGAGCTCGGCCAGCACGCCGGCCGGCCTCCCGGATGACACACGCCCCTTCGCGTTGAGCCGGATTCCCGTCACCGCACGGTCGTCCCCCTCGATTTTCAGCAAGCCGACGGGGCTGTCGATGAGTCGTTCCATGTCCCTCAATGCTAAACTTTCACGTTCGCGTTGATGGTGCCCAAAGCCGTGGTAGCGACGCTTTTTTCCGCCGGATTGGCCGCCGGAACCCTGGCCTGCGCGGGCGGCGGGGCGGGCGACTCGCGCGGCGACATCGTCCTCAAGAAGGAACACGAGACGATTGCGGCGGTCGTGCCGCAAAACGCCACGTTCGACAGCCTGCTCCGGTCGCAGAAGCTGGACGAAGCGACGACCCAGGCCGTCGTCACCACGCTGAAATCCGCCTTCAACCCGCGGTCGCTCCGCGCGGATCAGCCGTATTGGCTGATCAAGACGCTCGATGGCGCGTTCCGCGAGTTCCGGTACGAGATCGATCCGACGCGGTTCCTGCGCGTGTCGCGCGGGGCGGACGCCGCGGCGCCGTACGAAGTCACCGTGATCGAGTACCCGCGCGAAGTGGAAGTCGTCGCGGCGTCGGCCGAGATCTCGCGGGAGCACACCTCGCTCAGCGCGGCGCTCGACGCGGAAGGCGAGAACATCCAGCTGGCGCTGCTGTTGTCGGAAGTCTTCGGCGGCATCATCGACTTCAATTCGGATCTGCAGCGCGGCGACCGGTTCGACGTGCTGTTCGAGCGCGTGCTGCGCGACGGCGAGTTCGCCGGCTACGGCAATCTGTCGGCGGCGCTCCTCCATCACGGCGGCAAGACGTTCACGGCGATTCGCGCGAAAGGACCGGACGGCAAGTTCGCGTGGTACGACGAGACGGGACGCTCCACGAAGCGTCAGTTCCTCGCCTCGCCGTTGAAGTTCAATCCCCGCGTCACCTCCGGGTTTTCGCTCAATAGAAAACACCCGATCTATGGTTTCAGCCGCGCGCACCTCGGCGTGGACTACGCCGCGCAATACGGATCGGCCGTGCTGGCGGTCTCAGACGGCACGGTGCTGTCGGCCGACTGGGCGGGCGACGGGGGCAACCAGGTCCGGCTGCGCCACGCCGGCGGGTACGAGACCTACTACCTGCACCTCTCGAGATTTGCCGCCGGCATCAAGCCCGGCACCGCGGTGTCGCAGGGCGAAGTGATCGGCTACGTGGGGGCAACGGGCGCCGCGACCGGTCCGCACCTCGATTACCGGATCCGGCGCAACGGCGCGTTCGTGAATCCCACCGTCGAGCGGCAGCGCATGCCCCCCGGCGAGCCGATTCCGCCGTCGCTCATCGATGCGTTCACACGCGATCGCGATCGGGTGCTCGCGGATCTCAACCAGCGGCTCCTCGCGAATCAGTCGCGCGCCGGCCAACACTAGCCATGTCACAACTCTTTCCGTTTCGGGCGCTCCGCCCGGCTCCCGCGACCGCCGCCCGAGTCGCCTCCGTTCCCTACGACGTCGTCAACACTGAAGAAGCCCGCGCGCTGGCGGCCAAAGAACCGCTCAGTTTCCTGCGCGTGACGCGCTCGGAAGTCGATCTGCCCGCCGACACGAACCCGTACGACGATCGCGTGTACGCGCAGGCCGTGACGAACTTCACCGCGCTCAAGGCCGCCGCGCCGATGGTGACCGATGACGCGCCGTCGCTCTATTTCTACCGGCTGACGATGGGCGCGCACGTGCAGATCGGCCTCGCGGGCTGCTTCTCGGTCGATGAATACGACCGCGGCCTGATCAAGAAGCACGAGAAGACCCGCAAGGACAAGGAAGACGATCGCACGCGGCACATCACCGAGCTTCGCGCCCAGACCGGCGTGGTCTTCCTCACGTATCGCGAGTCCGCGGATGTGAATGCCATCGCGAATCGCGTGGTGGCGGGCGCGCCGCTCTATCGCTTCACGGCCAACGACCAGATTTCGCACGAGTTGTGGCGCGTGACCGGCGCGGACGCCGCGGCGCTCGTCGCCGCGTTCGCGAAGTTGCCCGCGCTCTACATCGCCGACGGCCACCACCGGGCGGCCAGCGCGTCGCGGGCCCAGACGGCGCTCAAGGGCAGCGGCGAGTCGAAGACGTTCATCGCCGTCGCGTTCCCGGATACGCAGATGCTGATCCTGCCGTACAACCGCGTGGTCAAGGATCTCGCGGGACAGACGCCGGATCAGTTTCTCTCGGCGTTGAAGGCCCGCGTGAAGGTCTCGCCCGGATCTCCCGTTCCGCCGAAGGCCGGCACGGTCTCGATGTTCTTCGGCGGCGCGTGGCACTTCATCGAGCTGCCGCGCGCCGCGCCCGGCACGCCGAGAGACGAGTCGCTCGACGTCGCGGTGCTGCAGTCCGCCGTGCTCGAGCCCGTGCTCAAGGTCGGCGACCCGAGATCCGACAAGCGAATTGATTTCGTCGGCGGCGCGCGCGGCACCGCCGAGCTGGAGAAGCTCGTCACGAGCGGCAAGGCGGCCGTCGCCTTCTCGCTCGTGCCGACGACCATCGACGATCTGATGACGATCGCCGACGCGGGCGGCATCATGCCGCCCAAGTCGACGTGGTTCGAGCCCAAGCTGCGCGACGGGCTCCTGGTGCATGTCATATGAGAGTCCTCGTTGCGGACAAGTTCGAGAAGAGCGGCATCGACGGCCTGACGGCCATCGGATGCGAAGTGCTGAATCAGCCGGATCTCGCCGATCAGGCGCTCGCCGACGCGGTCGTCGCGCTGAAACCGGAGGTGCTCGTCGTCCGGTCCACGAAAGTGCCCGACGCCGCGATGGGTCCGTCGCTGAAGGTGATCGTGCGCGCCGGCGCCGGCGTGAACACGATCGATATCAAGGCCGCCACGGCCAAAGGCATCAAGGTCGCGAACTGTCCGGGGAAGAACGCCATCGCGGTCGCGGAACTCGCGATCGGCCTGATGCTGTCGCTCGACCGCCGCATCCACGACAACGCCGCCGATCTGAAGGCGGGGAAGTGGAACAAGAAGGAGTACTCCAAGGCGCGCGGCCTCTACGGCATGACGCTCGGCATCCTTGGTGCCGGCGCGATCGGCTGTGAAGTCATCAAGCGCGCCGCCGCGTTCGGCATGCCCGTCGTGATGTGGAGCCGCCGCTTCGACGGCCAGCGCCGCCAGCTGACGGCCGCCGAAGCGCAGGAACTCGGCCTCACGCTCGCCGTGCAGCAGGTGCCCATCATGCTGGCGCCGAGCCCGGTCGCCGTCGCCGAGCGCTGCGATGTACTCAGCGTCCACGTCGGCCTCGGCCCCGGCACGAAGGGATTCGTCAACGCGGATCTTCTGAGCAAGATGCGGCCCGGCAGTTTCGTGATCAACACGGCGCGCGGCGACGTGATGGATGAAGCCGCGCTGGTCACGGCCATCAAGGAGCGCAAGCTGAAGGTCGGTCTTGACGTCTTCAGCAACGAGCCGTCGGCGTCTTCGGGCGAATTTTCGGACCCGATCGTCCACGAGCCCGGCGTCGTCGGCACGCACCACATCGGCGCGTCCACCGATCAGGCGCAGGAAGCGATCGCCGCGGAAACCGTGCGGATCGTGAAATCATTCAAGGACAACGGAGAGGTTCCGAATGTCGTCAACTAATCGCATCTTCAATTTCTCCGCCGGCCCCGCGGTGCTGCCGCTGCCCGTCCTCGAAGAGGCGCAGCGCGACCTCGTCGCGTTGCCCGGCGTCGGCATGTCGGTGATGGAAATCAGCCATCGCTCGGCCACCTTCGAAGGCATCCTCAATCAGGCCGTCGCCGACATGCGCGAGCTGGCCGGCATTCCGGAGAACTACAAGGTCCTCTTCCTCCAGGGCGGCGCCAGCACGCAGTTTTCGATGGTGCCGATGAACCTCCTCGCCGCCGGCGCCACCGCCGACTACATCATTACGGGCGACTGGGGAAAGAAGGCGCTGAAGGAAGCGAAGAAGTTCGGCGCGGTCAAGGTCGCGGCGACGACCGAGAACGGCAACTTCGCGCGCGTGCCGAAGCAGGACGAGATCGCGCTCACGCCCGGCGCCGCCTACGTCCACATGACGTCGAACGAGACGATTCACGGCAACGAGTTTCACTACCTGCCGGACGTCGGCGCGACGCCGCTCGTCTGCGACACCTCGTCGGATATGTTCTCGCGCCCGATCGACGTCTCGAAGTACGCGCTCATCTACGCCGGCGCCCAGAAGAACCTCGGGCCCTCGGGCGTCACCGTCGTCATCCTCCGCGAGGACATGCTCGCCCGTTCGCAGGACGCGCTGCCGACGATGATGAACTACAAGACGCACGCGGAGAACGGCTC
>SCUN01000217.1 GCA_004297655.1 Acidobacteriota bacterium
GCATCGAGTTCGGGAATCCCCGCAACGCGCTGCTGTACGTGATGGACGGGAATACCTACAACGGCGAGCCGTTTCCCGAAGGCTGGGGATTCTGGATCGCCGGCGACGCCGCAACGGAGATCATCGTCAGAACCGGTTGGCAGGACGCCCACGTCAGAATCCTGGTCAGCGCGCCCATCGCCAACACCTTCACCGCACGGTGGGGCCGCGACCAGTGCACGCTGACGCTGAAGCCCAATGAACCGCAGATGTGCGAGTTGGTGGCGCACGACGGCGTGTGGAAGCGTGACGCGTATCTCTACTCGCTGAAGATGTCGACGACGGCGGGGTTCGTGCCGGCGGTGGCGCATCCGCCGTCGCCCGACACCCGGAACCTGGGCGTCAGGGTCATTCCGGTGTTCCATCAGTAGCCGCGGGGCTTCAGCCCCGCGGTGGCCCGGCGGGCTGAAGCCCGCCGGCTACGTCTTTGCGTGTGACTTTCTCGCCAGCATCACGAACGCGCCAGACACCGAGAAGAGCATGATCAGCGCCGCGCCGAGAAACGACAGCGCGATCGCGGATTCCCTCGGCAGGCCGAGCTTCGCGAAGTAGAGACCGAAGATCGCCTCGCGGACGCCGAAGCCGTTGACCGACACCGGCAACATCTGCACGACGAACGACATCGGGATCAGCACGGCCAGATGGACGGCGGGCATCGGCACGCCCATCGCGCGCGCGATCGCGGCGTAGAACCAGACCAGAATGACCTGGACGACGACCGAGCCGAGGAGGCAGCGGACGAGCGCAGACGGGCGCGCCGCGAATTTCTCGAGCGATGCCAGCAGCTGGTTGATGCGCTCGTCGACCCACTCCTGGTGAAAGACGCGCAGCGGCGTCAGGATCTTCCCGATCAGCCCGGGCTGGGTCAGCGTGACGGCGATCGCCAGCGTGCCCCCGCCGAGGCCGAGCCAGAGCCACAGCGGGTCGAAGGGTTCCTGGTCGCCGAGCTGGGTCGCGATGGTCGCGCCGAGCGCCGCGACGAGCACAAGCCCGATCAGCCCGATGCCGCGATCGAAGAGGACGATGGTCGCGGCGCGCGTCTTGGAGCCGGCGGCCGGCGCCGTGTCGCCGATGCGGATGACGTCGCCGCCGATATTCGACGGCAGGAAGTTGTTGAAAAACGTCGCGACCAGATACGACGCCGTGAGATGGCCGAACGTCGTGGACACATGCTGCGCGTCGAGGAGCTGCTTCCAGCGCCAGGCGCTCACCAGGATCATCACGAAGTAGAGCGCGAGCGCCACGAGAAGCCAGGCCGGCGCCGCGTGCTGAATGTTGTCCCAGAGTTGGCCGCGGTCGACGCGGCTCAGCAGCCAGTAGAGCAGCCCGCCGGAAACCAGAAGCTTGACCGCCCACGTGAGGACCGAACGCACGCGGGTTACAATATCGCAACCTCGTGCACATCCTCATGATTGCGCCCGAGCCGTTTTTTGAGCCACGGGGCACTCCCTTCTCCGAGTATCACCGGCTGCGCGCGCTCAGTTCGATGGGCCACACCGTGGACTTCGTGACGTATCCGTTCGGCGAAGATCGCGACATCCCGGGCGTGCGCATCATCCGCACCGTGAAGCCGCCCTTCATCTCGCGGGTCAAGATCGGCCCGTCATGGGCCAAGGTGCCGCTCGACATCTGCCTGGCGTTCACGTCCCTTCGCGTCGGGCTCGGCGGACGGTATGACGCCGTGCATTCCCACGAGGAGGGCGGCGCCATCGGCGTCGTCTTGTCCTGGCTCCTTGGCGTGCCGCATCTCTACGACATGCACTCGAGCCTGCCGCAACAGATCTCGAATTTCGGCCACGCGAACCAGCGCTGGATGGCGAAGGTCTTCGACTGGCTGGAGCGGATCATGCTGCGACGGTCGAAGGTCGTGATCGTGATCTGCCCGCAACTCGAAGAGGTCGTCCGGCAGGTCAACACCACGGTGCCGGTCGTGCTGATCGAGAACGCCATGGGCTCGGGTGACGCGCCGACGCCGGGCTCGGGCGCGGCCGTGCGCTCGGCGCTGGGGCTCGGCCCGGACACGCCGATGGTCTTGTACACCGGCACGTTCGAGGCGTATCAAGGCCTGGACTTGCTGTTCGGCGCGATGCCGGAGGTGATTGCGAAGCGGCCGGACGTGAAGTTCGTGCTGATGGGCGGCGATGCCGATCAGGTCCGCGCCGCAGAGTCGCAGGTGGCGGCGCTCGGCATTGCAAAGAACGTGTTGCTGACCGGTCAGCGTCCTGTCGGCGACGTGCCGGCGTATCTCGACGCGGCCGACGCGCTGGTCTCGCCGCGCTCGCTCGGCACGAACACGCCGCTCAAGATCTACCAGTACCTTCGCTCGGGCCGGCCGATCGTCGCGACGCGGCTCCTCACGCACACACAGGTTCTCGATGACGACACCTCGATTCTGACCGCGCCAGAACCGGCCGCGTACGCGGCCGGAATCCTCGCCGCGATTTCGGATCGCGCCCGCGCGCGGGAGATCGGCGCGCGCGCCAAAGCGATGGCCGACGTGAAGTACAGCGAACAGGCCTACCTGGCGAAGACGCGCGACGCGATGGCGATTCTGTCGGGGAGCGGCGCATGAGCGCGGACCCGGCGAAGAAGGAACACTACAGCTACGAGCATTACCGCAGTGACACGGTCGCGGAAGGATTCGACGCGCTGCGCTTCGGCGGCCCGATCGGCGAGATGGTGCAGCATGCGCAGGAAGTGCTGCTCATGGCCGCGTTCGGACCGATTCAGGGCCGCACGATCCTCGATGTCGGCACGGGAACCGGGCGCGCGGCGCTGGCGTTTGCGCGCGCCGGCGCCGTGGTCACCGGCATCGACGCCTCCGACGCGATGCTGGCGGTGGCGCGTCGCGCCGCGGAGGCGCGGAAGCTCACGGCCACGTTCCAGCTCGGCGACGCCCACGCCATCCCGTTCGCCGACCGGTCGTTCGAATGCGCGGTGTCACTGCGCGTGATCATGCACACGCCGGATTGGAAGCAGTGCGTCACCGAACTCTGCCGCGTCGCGAAATGGCGCGTGGTCGTCGATTTCCCGTCGGCACGCAGCGCGGCGGCGATTGAAAGCCGCGCCCGGCAGAAGCAGCTCGCGCGCGGCGAGAAGGTCGAAGCGTATCGGACGCTGTCGGAAGCGGACGTCCGCGCGGTCATCGAGGCCGCCGGATTCCGCGTCATCGGCGTCCACAAACAGTTCGTTCTGCCGATCAACTTTCACAAGCTCTTCAATGTGACGTGGCTCACGAGCGGCGTCGAAGCCGTCCTGCGGGCGGTGGGATTGTTGAAGGTCTTCGGGTCGCCCGTCACGATCACCGCGGAGCGCATCCGATGAAAGCGCTCGTCACCGGCGCGACGGGATTCACCGGCGGCCAACTGGCGCTGCGGCTGCAGAAGCAGGGCGACCAGGTCCGCGCCGTTGTTCGCGACCCCGCCAAAGCGAGCGCGCTCGCGGCGGCGGGCATCGACGTTGTGAAGGGCGATCTGACCGACCGCGCGAGCATCGCCGCCGCGATCGCCGGCGTGGACGTCGTCTACAACATCGGCGCGTTGTACCGGACCGCCGGCTTGAAGGCGTCGGTGTACCGCGCTGTCAACGCCGACGCGGTGCCGATGATCATCGAGTGCGCGAAGGCGGCCGGCGTGCGGCGCGTCGTGCACTGCAGCACGGTCGGTGTGCACGGCGACGTCGAACATCCGCCCGCCAATGAAGACGCGCCCCTGCGTCCGGGCGACATCTACCAGGAAACCAAGGTCCTCGGGGAACAGTTGGGCCGCGAGGCCTCGGCGAAGACCGGCGTCGAGCTGGTCATCGCGCGGCCGTCGGGAATTTACGGGCCCGGCGATCGGCGGCTGTTCAAGTTGTTTGGCGGCGTGGCGAAGGGCCGGTTCCTGCTTCTCGG
>SCUN01000218.1 GCA_004297655.1 Acidobacteriota bacterium
TGCGCGTGATCGCGAATCGGATGCCGGCTGAGGACGACGTTGCCGAAGAGGTGGCGGCGGAGTTCGCGGGCCGGTGCCATCACCCAGCCCATGCCGAGCGCCGCGCCGAGTCCTTCGGCGTGCCCGGGCCCGACGCGGCCCGGACCGATGACCTCTTGAAGCGCGATCACGTCGGCGTTGATGTCGGCGAGCACATCGGCGATGCGCTCGGGGCGCGTGCGGCGGTCCATGCCGCGCCCGCGATGGACGTTGTAGGTGACGATCCGGAGATCGACGCTGCGCAAACTACTTGCCGCGGTTGGGGATCCGCGCGGCCAGGGAGAGGCGCCGCCGGTCGCCTTCGCCGAGCCGGAACGTGGCGGCGCGGACCGACAATCGATCGAGGACGTCGCTCGAGCCAAGATCGCTCTCATCGAAGTCGCGCGTGACCGCGATGTAATACTCCGACGGCGGCAGGCCGCGGAACGAGAAGTTGCCCTTGTCGTCGAGGTAGGCGAGCTTTACGAAGCGGCTGCCGAGCGTCCAATTGAGCGACGTCGTCGGAAACGCAATCACGGCGTAGGCCTGCGCGAGATCGCGGGACTCGAGCTCGACCTTGCCCGTGACGGTGGTGTAGACGTCGGTCAGGATCACCTCGAACCCATCCATGATCTGGCCGTAATCCATGTCGATCGCGATGTCGGTGACATCCGAGCCCTTATACAAGACTTTCTTCAGCCGCCACGGTTCGGGCAGATTGTCCACGCGAATGAAGTGCTGGCCCTGCATGCATCCGCGCAACGTGAACTCGCGGCCCGCGGTGATGTCGCCGGTCAGCGCGTCGCCGAAACTCGACCCGTCGGTCATCGGCGCGCGCACGTGAACGAGCGTCTGGTCCTGGGGCGGCGGCGTCGAGCGGCCTTCCCAGACAATGACGCCCTTGACGAGCGCGCCGGGCGAGAGAATCAGGTTGATGTCGGAGATGTCGGCGCCGGTGACCGGCGTCGTGTACTGCGTGAAGTGCGACACGCCCTGCCGCTCGACCTCGCCGCGCGCGCGGATGCGATAGCGCTCGGCGATGACGTTCGCGAACTGAAACACGCCGTCTGGCCTGAGATCCGCTTCGCTGACCGCGAACGGCGCGATCCTCGAATTGCGGAGCGGGCCGATGTCGATCGCGCCGGCCAGCAGCTGCACGCCGGTCGTCACGACCTTGCCGGTAACGCGGGCCGGCTTGATGATCTTGAGCTTGAACTTCAGGCCCTCAACCGGAACGCCTGGATCGAGCACGACGCGGACGGCCTCGTCCTGGTACGGCGTGCCCGGGTAGAACGTCGGGCCATAGAAGAGCTGGCCGAGCTGATCGCCGACCTTCGCGAACGCCGGGTCGAACGCGCTGATGAAGTACTGGCCGGGCGGCATGCCGAAGAGCCGGAACTGGCCCTTGTCGTCGGTGATCGACTCGGCGACGGTCACGAAGCGCCGCTGACCGTTGTCGTACACCGCGCGCAAGGCCTCGACGAGCGCGCCGGCGAACGGGGTGTCGTCCTCATCGTAGAGCGTGCCGGAAACGAAGTTCTGCGGCGCCAGCTGGATGTCGATGTCCGCCTTCTTCTCATCGGCCTTGAGCTCGATGTACGACGGCGGCACGGCCGGCGGCGTTTCGCCCCAGGCGCGCGGCGCGAACCCCGTCTTGCTGGCCGTGACGACGAACGTCTTGCCGCGCGGCAGCTTGTCGATCGTCCAGCGGCCCTCGGCGTCGGTGATCGCGGTGCGGTTGTACCGCGGGCACGTGGCGGTCTTGTCCGGCGGCGTGCCCGGCGCACACGAGAAGATCTCGTCGGCCGAGATCACCACCCGGGCGCGCGCCAGCGGCTTGCTGTCGGCGAGCGACGTGACCCGCCCTGACATCGCGCCGGTGGGCGGCGGCTCCGGCGGGGGCGGCGTGACTTGTGGGACCGGGACCTGTCCCGGTCTCTGGGTGGCGGGCCTCTGGCCGGCGTCGGGCGCGGCGGCGCTGAGCGCCACGGCCGAAACCGCCAGCGCCAACGCCAGACTCGTCAGGGAACGCATGGCACCATTATCATGCAGGCATGGGTACGCTGAAAACCGAGTTCGAGGTCGAATGCCCCTGCTGCAAAGCCACGCTCATCATCGATGAAGGGCTGAAGCGCGTGGTGCGCCACGTCGAAGTCGAACGCGCCGACAAGCCCAAGCTCGACGAGGCGCACCAGATCCTCAGCGCCGAGAAGGCCCGGCGCGACTCGCTCTTCGAGCAGTCGGTGGCCGCCGAAAAAGGCCGCGGCGACGCGCTGTCGCGGCGCTTCGAAGAAGCGCTGAAGCAGGCTCAGCAGGAACCCATCACCAAGCCGAAGCGCGACTTCGATCTGGACTAATGGTCAGTGGTCAATGGTCAGTGGTCGGTGAACGTCATTGACCATTGACCACTGACCATGTCGAAGTGTCGTAGTAGTCCGGCTTCTGGCCGGGATGCTCGCGGCGGAACTTGAAGTACTTGGCGCGCAGACGATCGACACGCGTCTCGGATGACCGGATCGGCCGGTGCGGGATGTCGTAGAGCAGTTGCGCGACCTTCCAGACGTTGCCGTACGACAGCCGCCAGTTGTACCCGCCCAGCACCCGGAGATCGACCGCGCCGTACGCGCGCACGCACCCGGTCGTGTCGATGAAGGGATCGAAGTAGCTCAGCGCGAGCGCGCGCAGCGAGCGGAACACGGGCTTCCGGCCGTGGAGGCCCGGATCGCGCGACCGCGCGACGCTGCCCCAGCGCCCGCGCGCGCGATCC
>SCUN01000219.1 GCA_004297655.1 Acidobacteriota bacterium
CGCGGGATCAACGCCTTTCTGGGTTCACCGGCGGTGACACAGGCATCCGACGTGCCGGCGCATATGCTCTCGGCGGAGCGGCCGCAACTCGTGCTCGGCGTCGGCGGTGACACCGAGCGCTACACCGCGCCGAAGTTGGGCGAACCGCCCGGGCGCAACGTGAACCTGCACGCGGCCTACATCCCCATCGTGCTCGCCGGCGGCCAGATGTCGCGCGACGACGCGCTGGCGCTCTACCGCCGCCTGAGCGCGCCCGGCGCAGCCGAGCAGGAGTGGAAGAAGCGCGTGGCCCACGCGGCGGCGCTCCGCGACACGATGTTCTCGCTGCGCTCGCCGGACCCGCGACTCAACATGGCGGTTGAGTACGCCAAGGTGAATCTCGACGAGTCGATGGTCTGCAATCCCGATCTCGGCTGTGGCCTGGTGGCGGGATATGGACTATCCGGCGCGGCCAGCGATCGCCCGGGGTTCGGCTGGTTCTTCGGCGGCGACGCATCGATCAACTCGTTTGCGATGACGGGCGCCGGCCAGGCCGCGCTCGTTCGCGAAGGCGCGCTGCAGTTCTTCTCGAAGTACCAACGGGCGGACGGCAAGATCACGCACGAAATCTCGCAGGGCGCGGGACACGTCGATTGGTTCAGCTATCCGTATCCGTACTATCACGGCGACACGACGCCCTTCTGGATTCTCTCGGCCGGCGAGTACTGGCGCCAGACCGGCGACACGGAGACGATCCGCGCGCTGTGGCCGAATCTCAAACGCGCGTACGACTGGTCACGCGCGACGGATGTTGACGGGGACGGCCTGATGGAGAACCCGGCCGCCGGCGCCGGCGCGCTCGAGGTCGGTGACCTGCAAATTGGCATCCTTTCCGATGTGTATCTGAGCGGCGTGTGGATCGCGTCGCTCGACCGGTTCGCCCGGATGGCGACGGCGATGGGGGAGCCCGCGCTGGCCGGCCAGGCGTCGGCGATCCGCGCCAAAGCGGTCGCCACGCTCGAGTCGAAACTGTGGCTGCCGGCGATCAAGCAGTACGCGTTCGCGCTCTTGAAAGACGGCACGGTGAACGACAACCTCACGGCGTGGCCGGCGACGGCCATGGCGTTCGACGTGTTCGACCCGGGGCGTGGCGCCGAAATGGCGGAGCGGCTGGCGTCGTCGGCGATCATGACCGATTGGGGCGCACGTCCGCTCAGCGCCACCAGCCCGTTGTTCGACCCCCTGCACTACAACAACGGCGCCGTGTGGCCGTTCGTCACCGGATTCGTCGCGTTGGCGCAGTACCGCTACCACAACGCCTCGGCCGGATGGTTCGCGCTGCAGTCGATCGCGCGCACCGGATTCGACCAATCGCTCGGGCGCAATCCAGAAGTGATCTCGGGCCGCCTCTACAAGCCGCTCGACACCGCGGTGCCGCAGCAGTTCTTCGCGACCTCGATGGTGCTGACGCCGCTGATTCGCGGGCTGCTGGGCATTGATGTCGACGCGCCGGCCCGGCGCGTCACCATCGCGCCGCACCTGCCGCCCGACTGGGACACCGTCGCCGTGGACCATGTGCCCGTTGGCGCCGGCCAAATGTCGTTCGTGTTGAAACGCGACGCCGCCGGCATCAGCCTCGACGTCACCCGCTCCGCCGATTCGGCGCCAATCGCCGTGACGTTTTCGCCGGCGCTCCCGCTGGGTGCGCGCGTCGCCGGCGCCGGTGTGACGCCGCAGTCGACCGCCGGCGATGTGCACGCGACCGTTACGGCGACCGTCACCGGCACCGCCACGCTTCGCGTGAACTACTCGGGGGGCTGGAGCATCATTCCGCCGTCCATGCCCGCGAAGATCGGCCGGCGATCCGAGGCGCCGCGCGTGCTGAGCGAACGGCTTCGCGCCGATGGCGCGTACGTCGTCGCGCTCGAGGGCCTTGCGGGAAGAAGCTACGTCTTCCGCCTGCGTTCACCGGAGCCGGGCGCCGCCGATCGGCCCGTCACGATCACGTTCCCGGCCTCCGGCGCCAACGCGGACGGCTACACCGCGACGTCGATGACGTTCGGGAGCAAGAGCGGTGGTTAGCGAATCGGCGGCGGCACGCGCCGCTTCGTCGCCTGCTCGAACGCGTACGCGAGCGTCAGCAGTTTCGGCTCGCTGCACGCGAGCCCTGCGAAGCTGACGCCGTACGGCGACGGCTTCGCGGCAAACGCCGCCGGCAGCGCGGGCGTCGGCGCGTTCGGGATCGTCGCGAACGGCACGATGACGGTGGGATACCCGGGCTTCGCGGAAATGGCCGCGCCGCTCGCGCCGGGGAAGAGCACCGCGTCGAGCTGGTACTGCTTCATCACGGCATCCAGCCCCTCCGCACCCGACAGCCGGACATCCTTCGCGCGATCGGCCTGATAGCGCGCGCGATCGAGATTCACGTCCATCTCATCCGAAATGTCGAGCAGTGTCTGCCCGTACTTGATCGCGCCCGCCTTCTGATGCGCGACGTTCCACTGACGCAGTTCTGTCAGCGTCTTCACCGGTGCCGCGGCGCCGAGCGACGTCAGCCACGCGTTGAAGTCGCGCTTCATGCCGTACTTGAAGTCCACCGAACAGCCCGCGTCCTGGCCTTTGCCGTCGTTGATGCCGCCGCACACCGGCCACGTGAGGAAGCTGTTGGCCGCGTCTTTCGAGACGATGCTGGGAATGTCGGCGGGATCAACGATGACCGCGCCCTGCGTTTTGAGGACCTCGATCGCGTCGGCCATCGCTTTCGCCTGATCCGGGTTCAGCCCGCCGCGCGGCGCCGTGTCGCCCGGCGCGGTCGTCCGGTCGTAGAAGAACGTGCGCGGGATGCCGATGCGCGCGCCCTTGAGCCCGTCGGCGCGCAGAAACGGCCGGTAGTCACGATTGGGCGGCGCCTGGCACGTGCGTGTCGCGGCGTCATCGGGATCCGGCGCCGCGCCTTCGAGCGCGCCGAGCATGATCGCGGCGTCGGTGACCGTGCGCGCCATCGGACCGGGCGTGTCCTGATCGGCCGTGATCGGGATCACCCCGTGCCGACTGATGCGGCCGACCGTCGGCTTGATGCCGGCGAGCATGTTCTGATTCGACGGGCTGAGAATTGACCCTGACGTCTCCGTGCCGACGTTGGCCGCCCAGAAGCTCGCGGCGGTGCCGATGCCGGAACTCGACCCGCCGGTGCCGAGCACCGGCCGGCCGTCAAACGTCGCGTCGCGCGGATCGCGCCGCGGGTCGTACGGATTCATGCCGTAGCCGGTGAGGCCGTTGTAGTTGCCCGGCATGCCGACGGCGACCCAGTTGGCGAGCTCCGTCATGCCGGTCTTCGCGATGATGATCGCGCCTGCGTCGCGGAGGTTCTTCGTGAGCGTCGCTTCGTACGGCGGCACGAGGCCGTCGAACGCGAGCGCGCCGCCGGTCGTCGGCATGTTGGTCGTGTGGATGTTGTCTTTGAGCGCCACCGGGATGCCGTGGAGCGGGCCGCGTACGCGCCGCTGAGCGCGCTCGGCGTCGAGCGCCGCGGCTTCCTCGAGCGCTTTCGGGTTGATCGAGATCACGGCGTTCAACCGGTCCTCGTACGTCGCGATGCGCTGCAGGTGGAGCCTGACCAGCTCCACTGACGTGATCTTGCCGGCCGCGAGCGCGGCCTGCATGTCGGGGATGGTCGCCTCGACGACGGAGAAGGGCGGCTGCTGGGCAGAGAGGGTGAGCGCGGCGCCGACGATCGTCAGCGCCGCTCCAATAAGGATGCGGCGGGTCATGCCGCGTAGTCTACGGCAGCTGCCGCCCGCGGGGTCAGTCGCCTTCGCGCAGCTTGCGATACAAGTTCCGCTCGCTGATGCCGAGGATCTCGGCGGCCTGGCCGCGATGTCCGTGCGTGGCGGCCAGCACGCGCTCGATGTGCGAGCGTTCGAGCGCCTCGAGCGTCTGGAACGGGCCGGACGGCGCGGCGCCGTTCGCCGTTGGGACCGGCGCCGGCGCCTTCGCGCGAAGGGCCGCGGGCAGATGCTCCGGCCGGATCTCGTCGCCGTCGCAGACGATCATCGCGGCCTCGACGACATGCGCCAGTTCGCGGACATTCCCAGGCCAATCGTGGGCGGTGAGACGCTCGACCACGCCGGGGCCGAGCCGCTTCGCTGAATTGAACCGCTCGTTGAACGACGCCACGAAATGCGCGGCCAGCCGCTCGATGTCGTCCCGGCGCTCGCGCAGCGGCGGCAGCACCGCGGCAATCGTGTTCAGGCGGTAGTACAGATCCTCGCGAAACAGCCCCTGCCGCACCATCGCGGTCAAATCGCGGTTCGTCGCCGCGAGCACCCGCACGTTCACCTTCATCTCGGTCGTCGAGCCCACGCGGCGAAACGTCGAGGTGTCGAGGACGCGCAGGAGCTTCACTTGCGTCGCGAGGCTCACTTCGCCGATCTCGTCCAGGAAGATCGTGCCGCCGTCCGCCACTTCGAAGAGTCCCGGCTTGGCGCGATCGGCGCCGGTAAACGCGCCGCGCTCGTGCCCGAAGAGCTCGCTTTGCAGCAACGTCTCCTGCAGCGCGGCGCATTCCACCACGACGAACGGCTTCCGCCGGCGCGCGCTGCGCGCGTGAATGAGCTTCGCGACCATCTCCTTGCCGGTGCCGGTCTCGCCGGTGATCAGGACGTTCGAATCGGTCGGCGCGACGCGCGCGACCAGGTCCATGACGCGCCGGAACTCGGGGCTCTCGCCGACGATCGCGCCGCCCGGGTCGGGCGGCGTCAACCCGCGCTCGAGCAGGCTCGCGCGCTGCTGCAGCGCCTGCCGTTCCATCGCGCGGTCGAGCCGCACCTGCAGCTCGTCGAGCGGGCAGGGTTTTGCCAGGTAGTCGAAGGCGCCGAGCTTGATGGCCTCGATCGCGGTGTCGATCGTGCCGTGACCGGTGAGCATGATCACGTTCGCCGCCGGCTGGCGTTCCCGCACCGCCGCCAGCACCGTCAGGCCGCTCATGTCCGGGAGCTGAAGGTCGAGCAGCACGATGTCGGGCGCCATCGTGGCCAGCGCCGCGATCGCGTCGCCGCCGGTGGGCGCCGCGACCACGCGAAAGTGCCGTCGCTGCAATTCGCGCGTCAGCGCGCGCGAAAACGCCGCGTCGTCATCCACGAAGAGAATCGAACGGGCTTGCCCGTCGGTCATGCGCTCCTCGCCGCCGAGCCCGCGCTGGCGGGCGGCAGGACGACGTCGAACACCGAGCCGCCGCCAAGCGTGCTGACCACGCCGATGTCGCCGCCCCAGTGCCGGACGAAATCTCGCGAGAGGAAGAGGCCCAGGCCCGTGCCGCCTCGCCGCAGGCTGAAGAACGGCTCGAAGATGCGCTGCTGATCGCCGACGGCGATCCCGCAGCCGTGATCGATGACGCGGACGTGCACGGCGTCGCCGCCCTCGAGCGCGAGCGTCACCGTCGAGCCCGACGAGCTCGATTGAATCGCATTCAGCGTGAGGTTGATCAGCACATGCTGCAACTCGGCGTCGTCGGCGCGCACGTGGAGATCGCCGCCGCCGATCGTCGTGGCCAGCCGGATGCCGTGCTCGCGAGCCGTCGGTTCGACGAGGCGCACCACGGCGGCGACCGTGTCGGGCAGGTAGACGATGTCGGCCGCGGCCGTTTGCCCGCGCGATAGCCGCAGGAACTGTTGCGTGACCGCGCGGCAGCGCAGGACCTGCTCGCGCGCGACCGTCGCGCTTTCCGCGAGCTGGCTCCGATCGATGTCGCCGCTTTCAGCGAGGTCCAGCAGCATACCCTCGACGCACGTCAGCGTCGTCGCGAGCGGCGTGTTGATTTCGTGCGAGAAGCCGGAGGCCAGCATGCCGAGCGACGCGAGCCGATGTGATTCGGCCATCCGCGCTTCGCCGGCGCGGCGCTCCGTGATATCGCGCCACACTTCGACGACCTGCGACGGCGCGCCGGTCGGGCCGAGCATCGGCGACGCGTGCACTTCTTCCCATCGCGTCGTGCCGTCCGGCATCCGCCGCTCCATCAGCCGCACCTGCCGCGACGCGGTCTTGAAGCACGCCAGGGTGGGGCAGTCCGCCGACGTGCACACGCCCTCGCCGAGCGTCTCGCAGGAGCACCCGACCGTCGCGTTTCTCGTCGAGCCCGTGCGCCGCAGGAACGCGTCGTTGGCCGCGAGCACCTTCCGGTCCGGGTCGAGCACGACGATGCCATCGTCCATGCTGTTCATGACGGTTTCGAGCCGCTTCTGCTGGCTGTTGAGCTGGGTGACGAGGCCGGTGGTGGCGTCGGCCATCGTGTTGAACTCGCGCGCCAGCCACGAAATCGTGTCGCGGCCGTCTTCAGGCACCCGCTTGTTGAGATCGCCGGCGGCGATCATCCGGGCCGTCGTCTCGAACCGGCGCAGCCGCTGCAGCACCGCGACGCGCACGACCATTGCGATGCCGGCGATGAGCAGGAGGGCCAGCCCCGCGCTCGCGATGACGAGGCCGCGGAGGTCCTTGTTCATGCCGGCGCGCATCGCGCCGGTATTCGTGTCGAGAATCAGGATGCCGTTGATGCGGTGGTCGGGGTCGTGGCACTCGTGGCAGGCCGGCCGGTTGTGGACCGGAATCACCGTGCGGAGGATCGCGCTGTCCTTCGTGTCGATCACACGGCTCGTCGCCCGTTCGGCGGGCGCGAACTGGTGGCAGGCCTGGCAGGTCGGCGAGCTGAGCGAGAAGGTCGTGTCGCGCTCGCCGGGTTTGCTCGCGTACTTCACGACGCCGCCGCGGTCGAGCAGCATGACGTTGTCGACCTGGGGCTGTTGTCCGAAGCTGTTGATCATCCGGGCGATCAGCGTACGATCGTCCTCGATCATCTGATGTTCGAGCGCGGCGCGGATCAGCTCGCCCTGCGACAACGCGGTCGTGCGAGCGGATTCGATCAGCGTCTTGCTGTGCTGGACGGAGTAGAAATACGCGCCTGCGGCGGTCGCGGCGGCCACGGCCGCGGTGATCCCGACGGCCAAGCCCACCGTGGTGCTCGTCAGTTGGGGCACGAATCGGCGCGCCACGTCTTCAACCACCCGCATGCTGGCAGACCGACTGGCCAGCGTCAATGACTGCCGGAATGTCAGCAGCTGCCAGGGTGGCAGCCCGTTCGCCGCGTGCGCCGAGCGCGCCCCGGGCGCGGCGCCGATCTTCGTGCCCGCATTTGCTGGCATCGACCATGCACTACGCGACGGGCACGGAGGGTCGGCCATGGAAATGCTGC
>SCUN01000220.1 GCA_004297655.1 Acidobacteriota bacterium
GTGAACTTGCCCGTCGCGGTCTTCTTGAAGCGCTTGGCCGCGCCTCGATGGCTCTTCAGTTTCGGCATCGTCTCTCTCGTCTTCTTCCGTCGTTCGTTACTGCTGCTCTTCGGCATTCCGCGCCGCCACACGCTTCGCCGCGCCGGGACGCGGCGCGAAGATCGTGTGCAGCTGGTTGCCTTCCTGTCGCGGTGACGATTCGATCACCGCGATGTCGTCCACTTCGTCCATCAACCGTTCCAGGATCTTCATGCCGATCTCCGGATGCGCGTTTTCGCGCCCGCGGAAGAAGATCGTGGCCTTGACCTTGTCGCCGTCAGCCAGGAAGCGCTCGATGTGCTTCTTCTTGAACTGATAGTCGTGCTCGTCGACCTTCGGCCGGAACTTGATCTCTTTGACCAGGATGACCTTCTGGTGCTTCTTGGCCGAGCGCGCCTTCTTCTGCTGCTCGTACTGAAACTTCCCGAAGTCCATGATCCGGCAGACCGGCGGAATCGCCGACGCCGAGATCTCAACGAGATCGAGCCCCTTGCTCTTGGCGATCGCCAACGCCTGCGGCGGCGCCATGATGCCCAGCTGCTCGCCCGTGTCGTCGATCACGCGAATTTCGCGTACTCGGATGCGTTCGTTGATCCGCGTGCGGTCGTCGCGACGCGGCGTGCGATCAAAAGCGATAGCCAACCCCCTCAAAAGCCATTGATCATCGGGTAAATGATCAACGGCAGGTTATCTCCGTTCGGCGTTTTCAAGCCGCGCCGCTGCGATAAACGCGCCGACCGGGGACCCGCCCTGATCGCCGCCGAGCCGAGTTCTGACAGACACCGTCCCCTCCGCTACTTCGCGGTCGCCGATGACCAGCATGTAGGGGACCTTCTGTAACTGGGCCTCTCGAATCTTATAACCAATCTTCTCCACGCGCCCATCCAGGGTGGCCCGGAGCCCGGCGGCCTCCATTTGGGCCAACACCCCCTTGGCGTAGTCCAGCTGGCGGTCCGCCATGGGCAGAATCCGGGCCTGTTCGGGGGCCAGCCAGAGGGGGAAGGCGCCCGCGAAGTGCTCGATCAGGATGGCGATGAACCGCTCGAAGCTGCCGAAAATCGCCCGGTGGATGACCACGGGCTGGTGCTCGGCGTTGTCCGCGCCGATGTATTTCAGGCCGAACCGGGCCGGCATCTGGTAATCGAGCTGGATGGTGCCGCACTGCCACTTCCGGCCGATCGCGTCGGTGATGTCGAAGTCGATCTTCGGACCGTAGAACGCGCCGTCGCCGGCGTTGATCGTGTAGCTGACGCCCGCCGCGTCGAGCGCCTGTTTCAGCGCCGCTTCGGCGTGATCCCACGTCGCGAGCTCGCCCAGATACTCGGCGGGCCGGGTCGACAATTTCACTTCGTACGACAACTTGAAGTCGCCGTAGACCCGCTTGACGAGATTGAGCAGCGCCGTGACTTCCTCGCCGATCTGCGATTCCATCACGAAGCAGTGACCATCGTCCTGCGAGAACTGGCGCACGCGCGTCAGGCCGCCGAGCACGCCCGAGGCCTCGTTGCGATGGAGCGGTGTCTGTTCGTGGAGGCGCAGCGGCAGATCGCGATAGCTGCGCGTCTCGCTGCCGAACATCAGCATGTGGCCCGGGCAGTTCATGGCTTTTGTCGCCATATCAGGGCCGTCCGCCTTCGCAGCGGCTGAATGTTTCGCTGCTTCGGCGAGATCGCGAGACTCGACAAGAAACATATTCTCGCGATAGTGCGCCCAGTGGCCGGACGTCTCCCAGAGCGCCTTGTTGAAGATGATCGGCGCCTTGACTTCGGCGTAGCCGGCCGGGATGAGGACCTCGCGCATGTAGTTGGCGAGCAGGTTGTAGACGAGCGTGCCCTTGCCCGTCCAGAACGCCGCGCCGGGCGCCCACGGGTGGAACATGAACAGGCCGAGGTCTTTGCCGAGCTTGCGGTGATCGCGCTTCTTCGCTTCTTCGATCTGCGTGAGATGCGCCTTCAGCTCGTCTTCCTTGAAGAAAGCGGTGCCGTAGACGCGCTGCATCGGCGCGTTCTTCGCGTCGCCCTTCCAGTACGCGTTGGAGGTGTTGAGCAGCTTGAACGCCTTGAGGCGTCCGGTGGTCGGCACGTGCGGGCCGACGCAGAAGTCGACGAATGTGTCGCGGTCCTTGATCGTGTAGCAGGACACGTCTTTCTGTCCCGCGGTCTTCTCTTCGATCAACTGGACCTTGAGCGGCTCGCCGCGTTTTCTGAAGAACTCGATTGCTTCCTCGCGCGGCCAGATCTGGCGTTCGTACGGCAGATCCTGCTTCGCGAGCTCCTGCATCTTCTTCTCGATCTTCTCGAGATCCTCGGGCACGAACGGGCGCGGCACGACGAAGTCGTAGAAGAAGCCCTCGTCGGTGGCCGGCCCGATGCCGCACTGGACGCTGGGGAAGAGATTCGTGACGGCTGCGGCCAGCAGATGCGCCGTCGAATGGCGGACCATCATCAGGGCGTCGTGACCTTCCGGCAGCACGAGCTTGAGCGAGACGTCCGAGTTGAGCGGGTAGGTGAGATCGACGAGCTGGCCGTTGACCGAGGCGCCGATCGCCTTCTTCACCACACTCATCGGCAGCGCCGCGGCGGCAAAGTCCCGCACCGGTGTGCCCGGCGGCACACTTCGCTGTGAACCGTCAGGAAGAGTGATAGTGATCATCGGTCGAAAAATTGGTAGGCACGCGCGGACTCGAACCGCGGACCTCCTGCATGTCAAGCAGGCGCTCTAACCAGCTGAGCTACGCGCCTATCTGTCGCGAATACCGCGCCAAATACGAACGAGCAGTATAACAAAAAAGGGGCTCCCGGGGTTGAACCCCTGGAGCCCCGAGTAGCCGGCTAAAAGCTAGTCAGCTAAGCAGATCTACTTCTTATTCACGGCCGTCTTCAACGCTTTGCCGGCCGTGAAACGAGCCACCCGCCGCTTCGGGATCTTCACGGTCTTCCCGTTCTGGGGGTTGCGGCCGAGGCGCGCCTTGCGGTTCGACGTCTTGAACGTGCCGAAACCGACGAACGTGACGGACTGGCCCTTCTTGAGCGACTTGACGATCCCATCGATCAGGGAATCCACGGTGGCCGCCGCCGCCGTTTTCGACAATCCGCAGTCCTTGGCAATCTTCGCGACAATTTCCTGTTTGTTCATCCGCACATTCTAACAGTCGCCGCCGCGGAGTACAACGGCGCGCGAGGCGCGGTTACATCGCTTTCGCGCGTTCGATCGCTTTCGCGAGCATCTCGTCGACGGCCGGCGCGGCCTCGCCGAACTCGACGTTGGGTTCCTCGACGATCACATCCGGCTGCACGCCGTGCTCGAGGATCGGCTGCGCGGTCTCGCCGGTCTTGGGGATGTTGTAGTAGCGGCGGTAGGTCATCCAGAGGCCGAAGTTCTCGGGTAAGCGCACGAGACGCTGCTCGGCCGCGAGACCCGCGCTCCGTTCGCCGACGATCTCCGCGCGCTTGTTGCCGCCGAGCGCCGCCGCAAACACCTCCGCGGGACCCGCCGTGCCGAAGTCCTGCAGGATCACCACCGGAATCTTCACCGCCGCGGCGCCCGAGGTCGAGGTGATGGTCTCTTTCACCGCCGCGTCGCGGCCGGCGCGCGACGCGATGACGCCCGCGCCGACAAACACCTCCGCGGCCTTGATCGCTTCCTCGTACGAGCCGTCCGCGACGCCGCGAATGTCGATGACCATCGCCTTCGCGCCGGCCTTCTGCATCATCTCGGCCTGGCTGCGCAGCGACGCCGCGACGCCGCCCGTGCCCGTCGCCGCGAACGTCTGAACGCGGACCACGCCGACCTTGTCGCTGGATTTCACTTCGCCGGTGACCGCGACGGCCGACGCCTTCTCGCGCGTCAGCGTGACTTCGTGCGGCTCCGCGGCGTTGCCGCGGATGATCAGCACGCGCACTTTCGAGCCCACCGCGCCGCGGAGCAACCGCGTGCCGGTGAATGCCGACATATCGCGCGTCGGCGTCTCATCGATCGCGCGGATGAAATCGCCGCTGCGGATGCCGGCCTTCGCCGCGGGCGAGCCGTCGCGCACCCCGAGCACGCGCAGGTAGAACTGGCGCGTGATCATCAGGCCCGTGTCGCCGTCGGCGAGCGGCGTCTTGTTGTCGATGAGCGCCACTTCCGCGGGCGGGAGATACGCGCTCGACGCGTCCAGCCCTTCGACCAGCCCGCGCATCGCGCCGGCGAAAATCTTGTCGGGATCCACGTCCTCGACATACGCGCCGTTGACGAGCGACACGACGTCCTCGAACACGCGGAGATGCTCGAACCCCTTCTGCGGCGTCGCGGGCGACGCCCCGATCAACCCGCCCACCGCGGCGACGATGACAAGCGGCGTGGACAGCGCGACCAGGAACCAGCGGGCTTTGGCGTTCATAGACAGTCCGATTCTACTGTTTCCGCAGCGGTTTGCCGTCGATCGACTTCGGAATCGGGACGCCGAAGTGCTGGAGCACCGTCGGGGCAATATCAATGATGTTGGGCGTGGTGGTTGAAATCGGACGATTCGTGATCAGCACGCCCGCCGTCGTCTCGTAGTCGAACCCGCCGTGGTCGCCCGACCACTTCTGGGTGTTGTTGTAGACGATGCCCTTGGGGGTGCCGCCCTGCGCGGTCTGCCAGGACACGCGGTAGCCGTCCTCGAAGCCCAACTGCAGATCCGACGCGTTCCCCAGATACTCGCCCGTATACACATCGTCTCTCTTGTAGACGTTGCGGACGATGTGCTGCTTCGTGTCGGGATCGATGAGATCGCTCTTGAGCTTCTTCACCATTTCGTCGGCGAGCGCGACGTACTCCGCGCCCGGGCTCACGATGCCCTCGGCTTCGCGGCCGCGCACGTTGAAGTAGATCTGGCCGAGGCCCATCGCGTAGGCGCGCGTCTTCGACCAGTCGACGTTCTCCCAGAACGTGCCGCCGCCGAAGAGATCGTCCAGCTTCCGGTCGCGCGATTCGCCCTGACCCTTGAGCACCATGTACCCCTGCTGGACGAGCCAGGTATTGACGTTGACCGCCTTGTTCCACGAGTGGAAGCCGTGGTCCGAGACGATCATGATCTCGGTGTCCGGTTCGAGATGCTCGAGGACCTCCGCGATGAAGTTGTCGGCGCGGCGGTAGATGCGCAGGATCGAGTCGCCGTACTTCGCCGCGTCGGCGGCGTTGTAGAGCGGGGACGTCGTGTCGCGGTAGCGCCACATCATGTGCTGCACGCGATCGGTGGACTCGATCACGCCGACGAGCACGTCCCAGTTGCCCTCGGTCAGCCGATTGATGATCACCTGCGCGCGATCGTCGAACGCTTTATAGAGGTCGTCCATGAACGTCTTCTCGTCCATGCGGCCTTCGTTGAGCGGCCACGTCGCTTCGGCCCAGCCGAGCGTGCGGTACGGCCCGATCTTCTTGTAGATCTTCCCGGCGAAGTCCTCCGGGTACGACATCGGCGTCGGCGGCGCGTCCGGCCGGAAGTTCACGGGCGAGACGTAGAGCTGCAGCTCGTTGCCCGCGTTCATCACGAGCAGTTGCACCATGCCGTGCACGCGCATCAGGAAGTTGATGTCGAACCGCACGTTGATCCACTTGCTCCACTCGCCGGTCTTCAACGTGAGCGTCTCGCCGGCGAGCGTGACGACGGCCTGGTTCGAGCCGCGCGTCCAGTTGATCGTCATCGGCAGCGACGAGTTCTCCTTCGCCTTGAGCTCGCCGATCTTCGTGCGGTCGGCGTCCGAGAGCGCGCTGCCTTTGTCGTAGAGCGCGTCGATCTTCTTCTTGATGAGCGGGTTCGGCGGTCCCTGCAGTTCGGTCTTCGCCGTCGCGCCGTCGAACGTCAGGTGCTTGAGGATGCCGCCGAACTCGGTGTCGCCCTCCTCGTAGCGGCTCAGGTCCGTCGCGAAGTAGTAGAACGTGCCCATCGTGCCGCGGATATCGGGCAGGGGCAGGCCGGAGAGCATCTCGCCGTTCGGCACGGTCTCCGGCGGAAACGTCACCGGCACGGTGAGGATGCTGGACGGCACGCCGGCCTTGCCGGCCGTCACCCAGAAACTCTCGCCGCCGCGAATCGACACGACCTTGGGCCGCGCCACGGGAATGCCGTCGAGCCACGAACTCCCCGGCAGGCTGCGAATGAAACGGACGTCGGCGAGCGAGACCGCGGGAATGCGGCGGACCATGCCGAGGTCCAGCACGTAGTTGGAGGTGTCGCGGATCAGGAAGTCGTAGATGTTGTGCTTACCCGGATTGACGCCGGTGGCAAACGACGCCCACGCCGTCGGCGATTCCGCCGAGACCGTCGTGCCGAGGTCGTACAGGCCGCCCTGTTCCATCAGGCGCTTCATGTTGGGCAGTTGGCCCTGCGCCATGAACTCGCGGACCAGATCCGGATCCATGCCGTCGAAGCCCAAAATCACGAGCTTCGGCTTGCCCGTGTGCGCCGGCACCTTGTTCCCGCCGCAGGCGGCGAGAGCTGCCGCCAGAGCCATGAAAACGAACAGCCTTTTCATGGACAAAGGATGTCATATTCTTGCGCTGTGAGATTTGTCGGAGTCGATTACGGCGCCCGGCGCGTGGGCCTCGCGATTTCGGACGCGACCGCGATGCTGGCGCGTCCGTGGCAGGTCGTGACGACCGACGAGCCCGATCCCGAGCACGCCGCCGCGATGATCGCCGACTTCATGCCGATGCTCGTCAATGACGGCGACGGTCTCGACGGCATCGTCGTCGGTCTGCCGAAGCGTCTCGACGGCACCGACACCGATCAGACGCCGAACGCGCGGATCTTCGGCGAGGCGCTGGAAGTGATCACCGGCCTGCCGGTGACGTTTCAGGACGAGCGGCTCACGAGCGTGGAAGCGGAAGCGCAACTCGCGCAGCGCGAGAAGGACTGGAAGAAGCGCAAGCAGCAGATCGACGCGGTCGCGGCCGCGATCATGCTGCAGGACTTTCTGGACGCACGCGTCCGCGCCTGATGCTGCGACGCCTCTTCATATTGATCGTCGTCATAGGCATCCTGGGCGCGGGTGGCGCCTGGTGGGTGCTGCAGCAGTTCGACGTGCCGTATCGCGGCTTCACCGACACCGAGATCTTCGTGGAACTGCCGCCCGGCTCGTCGACCGCGGATATCGCCGGCCGTCTCTCCGCGATGGGTGTGGTGCGCGATCCGCTGTTGTTTCGCCTGGCGGTCCGTTATGCGAAAGCGGACCGGCACCTGCAGGCGGGCGAATACCGCTTCGTCGATGAGGCGTCGCCGAACGACGTCATCGCGCGGCTGCGACGAGGCGATACCTTCAATCACGCGGTGACGTTTCCCGAAGGTCTGACGGCGAGGGAAATGGGCGACGTGTTCGAGCGCGCGGGTCTCGGCACCGCGGACGAATTCGTGCAGGCGGCCGGCGAGCGGTCGCTCATTGCCGACCTCGACCCGCGAGCGAAGAATCTCGAGGGGTTTCTGTTCCCAAGCACCTACTCGCTGCCGCGCCATGCGGGCGCGCCGGGGTTCGTGCGCGCCATGGTGAAGGAGTTCCGGAAGGCGCTCGGCGCCGAGCCGCTGCCTGACGGGATGGCGTCGGTGCGCGACCTCGTGACACTGGCGTCGATCGTCGAGAAGGAAACGGCGGCGCCGGAAGAGCGGCCGCTCGTCGCGGCGGTCTACCTCAATCGGCTGAAGATCCGGATGCCGCTCCAATGCGATCCGACGGTGATCTACGCGCTGATGCTGCGTGGCCGGTGGAACGGCAATATCCGCAAGACCGATCTGCAGATCGACTCGCCGTACAACACCTACCGCTATCCGGGATTGCCGCCCGGGCCGATCGCGTCACCGGGCCGCGCGTCGCTCGACGCCGTGCGGCATCCCGCCGACGTGAAATACCTCTATTTCGTGAGCCGCAACGACGGCACGCATGTGTTCGCCGCGACGCTCGCGGAGCACAACCGCAACGTGCGCTTGTATCAATCCCGGCGATAACCCGCCGCCGTCGGCTATCCCCAGTGCAGTTTTTCGCGGAGCATGTCGAAGTGGCTGCGCGCCGAGACCCGGACGAGCCGTAGGGCGCGCGCCGCGCGCGTGATCTCGACCACATCGCCGGCTGCGAGCTCGACACCGAACTGGCCGTCGAACGTG
>SCUN01000221.1 GCA_004297655.1 Acidobacteriota bacterium
ATCACGCCGTCCTTCGTGTCGGCGATGATCTCGGCGAGCGACGGCCCCTTCGGGTCGTAGTCCATGTGCACGTTCGGCATCCGCATGAACGGGTACTGGCTCCAGCCGCTGGCCTGCGTGCACCCGCGGCTTTCCTTCTCCCCGAGGTAATGCGCCATCTCGCGGTTCGCCGAGAGGCCGACGAGGATGCCTTCCCGCACGATCGGAAACTCCCGCGTCTTCACGCCGTCATCGTCGTACCCGATGGTCGCGAGCCCGGTCGGCGTCGTCTTGCTGCCGGTGATGCTGAAGAGCTTCGAGCCGTATTTCAGCTTGCCGATCGAGTCGAGCTTCACGAAGCTCGTGCCGGCGTAGTTGGCTTCGTAGCCCATGATGCGGTCGAGCTCGGTCGGATGCGCGACGATCTCGTGCACCGTGAGCATCGTGTGCGACGGCAGCAGAATCACGTCCTTCACGCCGGGCACGAGCGGCACCGCCGTGCACATCTCCACGGCATCGATCGCCGCCTGCTCGGCGCCTTCCAGCAGCCCGCACTTCTCGATGATTTCCCAGCCGCCCATCCCCGGGATGCCGGGATAGCTGCGCGTCTTCGTCACGCCGTTTTTCGTCGCCGTCACCGAGAGCGACGGCATCGTCGTCATCAGCTCCTGCTCGATGTACGAGCCCTCGCTCGACGCGAAGTACTTCCACTCGCCGGTGATCTGCATGTTCACCTGGCAGTTCTGCACTTCCTTGTTCGCCATCACCTTGTCGACGATCGACTGGGCGTAGGCCTGCTTGTCGGTCTGCGACATCGTGCGCGGATCTTTGGCGATCGGCGTGTTCCAGTTCACCTGGTACGCCGGCACGGGGCACAGCTGCACATCGCGCTTCTTGGCGATCGAGCTGGCCTTCGCGACGGTCACGGCGATGCCGGTTATGCGCTTGAGTTCGTCCTCCGTGACGATGGGGCTGCTGGCGAATCCCCACACGCCGCTGTGAATCACGCGAACGCCGAAGCCGGCCGCGCCGGCCGTCGTGTCGTCGCCGGGTCCGCCGAAACCGCCCCCGCCGCCACGGCCGCCGCCACGTCCACCGCCGCGTCCGCCGCCTCCGCCGCCGGGGAATCCTCCGCCTCCGCCGGGTCCGAAGGCCCCGGCTCCGGCGAGACCGCCGTTGGCGTTGACGCCGCCGCCGTTGAAGTTGCGCGTGAACCGGATGTCGGCGTATGAGCAGCCGAGGCGCTTCGCCTCAGCGAGCACCAGATCGGCGAGTCCCTTGAAGCGGGACTCCATGACTTTGCCCGACGGCGTCTGCGCGAGCAGCTCCGCGATGCGATCGCTCGCGGCCAGCATCACCGCGCCGGCGCCGGCGACTTTGACGAACTCTCTGCGTTTCATGTCTCTGTCTCCCTGGTGACGTGTGATTTAGACAGCGGGAGAAATAGAGGTCATGTAGAAGTCGTTGATGCGCACGGGCGGCACGAGCGCCGTGCCGCCGCCGTCGTAGGCCTCGCCCGTGTGAATCGGCACGGGCTTCCCGACGAGGTCGAGGTTGTTGTAGCCGACGAGCGGCGACATGTTCCAGCGGAAGTTCTGCACGGGTCCGGTGATTTCGCCGTTCTCGATGAGGAACAGCCCGTCTCGCGTCATGCCGGTATTGAGCAGCGGCTGGCCCTCAGCCGGGACGCCGCGGATGTACCAGAAGAAGGTGACGAGCAGTCCGCGCCGCGTCTGCTTCACCATGTCCTCGATCGAGAGATCCGATCCTTCCTGCACGAGGCTCTGGTTCGTGCCGGCGCCGGCGCCGTTCGCCCAGCTCTTCAGCACGCCCTTCTCCACCCAGGTCACGGGCCTGGCCGGCATGTTGTTCGGCCCGATCGTGGACTGCCGGAGGATCGCGTTGCCGATGTCGCTCTTCAGCGTGAACAGATCGCTGAAGATCTTGTCGCCGATGTTCCGGCCGGCCATCGGGTTGCCACCACCGCCCCGCCCGCCACCACCCCCACGTCCACCGCCTCCGCCACCGGGGCCTCCCGCCCCGGCTACCGCCGGTCCGCCGTTGAATATTCCCGTCATGAGCGAGAGGAAGCGCGCGTTGGCGCGCGGTTCGAGAATCACGGTGTAGCGGCCCGGCTCGAGCTTCTTCGGCTTCTGGCTCTTGACCGCCTTCTGCGACGCGACTTCCGTGTACGCCGCGGCGTTGATCTGGCTGAGTTCACGCGCGCCCGTGATGCCCGCCCACCCGGAGCCGCTGCCGTCCTTCATCCGGCACGTCAGGACGAAGCCCGCCTGCGCGTCGCGGTAGTAGGCGAAGAGCCCCTTGGTGTTGGCCGTCACCGACGTCTGGTCGGTCTTCGGAATGTAGCCGGACCCGTCGGTGTTGACCTTGTCGCTGATGGCGATGCTCTCCTTCACCATCTGCGCGCGTTCGGCCGGGCCGAAATTGATGATGCTCGACGACGCGCCCTCGACCGGGATGTATTGCTGCGCGCCGATCATCTCCGGCAGGCTCGCCATCTCGCGCGACGACTCGAGCTGCTTGTCGGCGGCCGCGACCATCGCGAGGAGTCCCGCATCGCTGAAATCGCGCGTGCTCGCGACGCCTGAGCGATTGCCGCGATAGACGGTCACGCTCACGCTGCGGTCGTACTGCACGAGGTTCGTCGTGATCGTCGAGTTCGCCCAACGCGTCCCGGAACGCTCGCCGCCGTTCAAGTCGACTTCGGCCGCGTCGCCCTTCGCCATGTTGAGAATCTTGTCGGTGATTGCCTTGGCTTCGTCGCGTGAATACATAGTGCCGGAAGGGTATGAGCCCCTTCCGACCGAGTCAAGCCGTAATTGGCGGATTCTCCCCGAGAACGCGCGGCGTCAACGATCGCCGCGCCGGCGTCGTATCCACCACTCGCCGCAAACCAACAGCACGAACACCGGGAGCCACCAGACCGATCGCATGAGATGCGTCGGTCGTCGCTCCGCGCGCGCGTTCACCGCGGCGCGGACGCGCGAGACCGTGTCGGCCACGTCGCCGGTGAGCACGCTGCCGCCGTGCGCCGTCGTCCAGGCGGCCAGCCGTTCGGGCGCGGGTTCCGGCCGGGCATCCGCCGCCACGCTGTATCGCGCGTCGCCGCGCACTCGGACGGCGCCGACGGTCCCCTCCACCTGCACGTCATAGTTCCCTGGGGTATCCGGCGCGGTGAACGTCGCGCGAAACACGCCGCGCTCGGTCTCGGGCCAGAACCGAATCGGCCCGCTCAGTTCGACGACAGGCGCTGGGCGCGCCGCATCGCTCAGTTGCGCATCCCGGACGATCGCGCGCACCTCGACCGTCGAACCCGGCTCAACTCGCCGCGGATTCAGCGTGATCTCGAGTGGCGGAGGCGACGCCGCCGCCGCTGCGGCAACGGCGTCGGACCAGAATCGCGCGAAGCCGCCGCCTTCTCTCGTCCGATACCTCCACGCATCCAGCGCGCCGTTCACGACGACGCGGCCGGCGCCGAGCGGCAATTGCCAGACGGCCATCACGTCGCGTCCGCCAATCACGGCGCGCGCGAGCGGCGTGACGTCGGCGCCCGCCGACGCCACCGCCAGCTCCGTCGCCACCAGATTTCCCGATGCGGCGGCGATCTTCACCCGCTCGACGCCGTGCACGTCCGTCACCGAAACGCGGCCGACGAGCGCGGCGGACGGTCCGGTTTCGAGACGATCCGCAAGCAGGATGAGGGCGCCGCCGCGTTCGCGGGCGTAACGATCGAGCGACCGCACCTCGGTGGAGTTGAGCGCGTCCGGAGCGCCGACCACCACGGCATCAAACGACATCAGCGCCGCAGTGTCAGTTAGCGCGGGCACCGCGCCCGACGCCGCCGCTACCGATGACGAGGTCGCGACGCGCGAGACGATGTCGAAGCGCCGGTCTCCTTCGAGCGCGCGCCGCACGAACGTGGACGTCCAACTGGGCCGCGGATCAGCCACGAACACGCGCCAGCGAATATCGCGCACGTCGATCACGATCCGCCGCTCCGCCCCAATCGCCCGGTTCGCGGCGTCTCTCGCGACCAGTCGTGCCGTCGCGAGCCCAGCGCCCGACGGCGGCAGCGACAGCGTGACGATCGCGCGCTCATCGTCGGTGGCCATCACATTCGTGGAAGCGTCCACGGCCAGCGAGCCGGCGAACAACTCGATCGCGACAGAGCGGCCGCGGAGACCGACGCCTCGGAAGTGCACGACGATCGGGATCTTCGATCCGGCCGGCGCGGTCGATGGCGCGATGACGCGATCGATCGTCAGTCGCGGGTTCGCGGCCGGCGGCATGACCGCAAAGAGCGCGCCGCTCGTGACGACCGGCCGGTTCGGCAGCGCGTCGCCGGCCAGGATCGTCGCCGCGGCGCCGGCGATGGCCCCGGAATGCACGTCGAATGATGAGGTCAGCGCGGACGAAAGACGGGAGGCGAAGTCCGCGTCGCCGGCATCGATGACCGCGACGAGCGCCCGATCGGTCCGCGGCATCGGCACGGACGGATCGACGGCGGCCAGCACGGCGATCGCGACCGCGAGCGCTCGCAAGGTGCGCGCCGTCCAGATCATCGGCGTCCGCCAGCCCGGCGCATCAGGTCTGCGAGCGCGCCATGCAGTCGCGACGCCGAGGGATCGGCCGTCGCGGGAGCGCCGGGCGCGCCGGCACGGGCCGCGGCCGATAGCGCGACCGCGGCCGTGTTGACGAGCGCGCTGACGTCCCCGGCCGATCGCCCGTCGGCAATCGCCGCCGCCGCTCGCGAGAAGGCCTCCGCCACCGGCGAGAGACCGGGATCCAGCCGCAGCAACGACTCCGCCGTCGCCGCCAGTTGATCCGCCTCGGCCGCCGTGTATCGCCTCACTCCGGTGAGGCGGCTCACGCCGGCCAGCGCGGCGAGCAGTGCGCGCAACTTCGGATCGTCGGTCGCGGATGGCGACGGACGCCGCCAGTCGGACGCCGCCTCCAGCTTCCCGCTCAACCGTCTCGCATCGTCAATGCGCTCGCGCGCGGTGAGGACGCGCAGAATGTAGCGGCTCCGAACGAACGCGCGTTGCAGCGAGACGAGCGCGGATTTCTCGTCGGGCAACGCGGCCCCCGGCTGCAGGTCGGTCAGCCGCTGAGCCGCGCGGCTCATGTAGCGCGTCGCGGTGATGATGTCGCGGCGGCCGTTGTTCTGCATGCGGCCGGCCAGCAGTTCCGCTTCGTTGGCGGCTTCTTCCTCTTCGTTGATGTCGCCGGTGGCCGTCGTCGCGTCCTCGAACTCGCCGCCCATCATGAACACGAACTCGGCGCGCACCTTTCGCTGCTCGGCCGCGAGCGTGTGCGCCTGGTCCTGGAAGTCTTCGGCCGACAGCTTCGCCTGGTTCGCGATCAGCCGCTCCGTCTTGATGATGATCATCTGCTGGCTGATCGCGTAGCGGTCGTGGTCTTCGTCGATCGTGAAGCCTTCCGCCAGCGCCTCGCCGGGCATGAGGATCTGGATCACGAACGCGTCCGACTCGACCGGGGTCGCGCCGGGCCGCCCGTCGGCGACGAGCGCGCGGTAGACCAGCAAGTCGCCGGGCTCGAGCCGCAGCGTCGGCAGCGGCAAGGTCGAAACGGCCGACCACGCGTCGGGCGCGCCGGCCACCGGCCTTCGCGTGATCTGCACGGGAAACTCGCCCGTCGTGAACGTGAAGTTCTCGCCGGAGCCTGTGACCTTCGTGAACGTCAGCCGGAGCGACGTCAGGCCGATGTCGTCGGTGGCCTCGATCTTCACGGGCAGCGTGCGATCCGGCTTCGCCAGAAACAGGTCCTTGCCTGGCTCGACGATGCGGGCGACGGGCGCATGATCGAGGGTCACCGCCACCGGCACGACGCGGCGAATGCCGGCCACATCGCCGGCGCCGAACGGTTGCAGCGCCACGAACCCGTCGTCCGCGGCCGTCACGTCGCCCGAGAAGGTGCCGCCGGCGGCCACGAGACGCCGATGCGCGCCCGCGGCGGTCAACTCGATTTCGGCCGCCGAGCCCTCGACCACGAGATGCAGCGTGCTGCCGGCAAGGACGTCGATCCGCTCCGGGTCGACCAGCACGTGGGCGGGCCGCCCGGTGTACGGCGGCGGCGTCACCGTCACGGCGAGACGCGAGATCTCCGGCGTGATCGCGCTGCCGGTCAACCGTGCCCGCGCTCGCGCGACGGTGCGGCCGTCGATCGACAGCCCGATCGCCCAGACCGCGGCGAGCGAGAGCATCCACGCCAGCGTCCGCCGCAATGGGAAGATCGCCGGGAGATCCACGCGCGCGGCCGCATCCGCCGCGTCGCGAAAGACGACGGCCCGCACGTCGTCTCTGAGCGGCGTCGCGGTCGTCTGGATCTCTGCGGCCGTGATCAGGACGTTCTTGGGCGCGGGCGTTCGTGATTCCACTTCGGCCGCGATGCGATCGGCGCGACGCGGCGAGACCCAGATCATGATGGCGGCCACGACGACCGCGGCGACGCCCATCGCCGACGCCAGTTCGGGCCAGGACAGCGTGCCCAGCCAACGCAGGCTCAGCAACGGCACGCCGGCGGCCAGCGCGAGCGCGACGCCGCGAAATCCCGCGACGACTCGCAGGCGCGCGCCGGCGCGGGCGAAGAAGCGCTGGAGCGGGTCAGGCTGCACGACGCCTCATCCAGGTCTCGATCCCGAGCAACGCGACCACACCCATCCACAGCCACCGGCCCTGCGGCTCGCCGGCCTCTCGCAGATCGACGGGCCGGGGCGCGCGCTCCCAACGCTTCAACTGCTCGTCAGGGATCGTCCGCGGATCGCTCTCCGACGCGGGCGCGGTCTCGCCGAGACCGGCGGCGAGGCTCGAGATAATTTCAACGGCGTCCGGACTCGACGGCTCCGCATCGACGAGCACGACGAAGCCATCGCGGCCGGGTCCGCGCCGCCCGGCCTGCACGCGCGATGGCCAGCGCGCGAGCGCGGTCTTCACCACGGCAAACTGCTCGCGCTGATCGATGGCCTGGAGGACGGCGGCCAACGCCTCTCGCTCCGGCGCTTTCGGAAACACGACCGTCACCGAAAGATCGGGCGCGGTGGCATAGACCGGTGTCACGCTCAACGCCGCCGCGAGCGTCCGCTCTGCCGCGGCCTGATCGGTTCCCGCGACGACGGCGATCGCGCGGGCCGAGGCCATCGCGCTCGCCGGCCAGGTCATGCGAGCGCGCTCGCCGTCGATCGATAACCCCTGCGGCAACGGCCCCGGCCGCGACGGTACGCGTTCGAAACGGAGCCCAATGTCGTGCGGCACGCGGCCAATGGCGGCCTCGCTGATCGAGCCGCGCTGAAAGTCCGAGACGACGATGATCTCGCGCCCGCGGGGTTGGCGCGAGGCCCACGCGGCCGCCGCCATCAGTCCCGCGTCGAGCGACTCGGCGCCGATGTGCGCGCGCCGCGGCCCCTCGATGAACGAATCACTGCGGCCGGCCGCGGCCGATGGCGTCATGTCGTAGACGGTGGCGTGCGCGATCTCCTCATCGGCCACCGCGGGCGCCGAACCGAACCGCGGCCCGGCGATTGCGGCCACCGCGAGGGCCACGAGGAGCAGCCGCACCAGCAGCAGGGGAATATCCGTGAGCCGATGGCGCTGGATGGCGTTCAGTTCGGAGGCGTCAATGAACCGGAGCGTGGGGAACGCCGTGCGCACGGCGTGGTGCCGCGCGAGCAAATGGATCGCCACCGGCGCCGCCAGTCCGATCAGGCCCAGCCATGCCCACGGCTGCGCCCACATTAATGATGCGCTCCGGCCAGCGGCGTGACGTCACGGCCGGCACCGCGGCGGATCAAGTACCCGCGCAGCGCCTCATCCGGCGGGCGGTCCGTCGTCATCAACGCATAGTCGATGGCGCTGCCGCGCGCGTCGGCCCGCCAGCGTTCGAGAAACTCCCCCACTCTGGCCCGATAGCCGCGCGCAATCCCGGCGGCATCGACCACCCGTCGCGCGGACGATTCGAGGTCTTCGAACTCCGTGCCGCCGGAATACGGGAATTCGATCTCCGGCTTCGACATCACCTGAAGGATCCCGGCCTCGTGGCCGCGGCGCGACGCGCGTTTGAGCTCGGTCAGCGTCGCGGCGTCATCGTCATAGAAATCCGAAAGCACCAGGAGCACACCGCGCCGGCGCAACAACTCCGCGGCGCGGGCGATCACGGCGCCGGGCGACCAGGTGCCCGAGGGTGTGAGTTTCGAGAGCTGCGCCAGGACGCGACGCAGATGCATCTTGCCGCCGCGCGGCGGGAGGTAGAGCAGCCGGCCATGGTCGGTCGTCATCAACCCGACGGCATCGCCCTGCTGCACGAGCAGATATGCGAGCGCCGCGGTGAGCATCCGCGCGTACTTGAACTTCGACACGCCGTCGGCGGGATACGCCATGCTCGCGCTGGCGTCGAGCACGAGCATCGCCGAGAGATTCGTCGTCTCGCGAAATTGCCGGGTGTAGAGGCGGTCGGTGCGGGCCAGCACTTTCCAGTCGAGATACTTCAGGTCGTCGCCCGGCCGGTACGGCCGGTACTGGCTGAACTCGGCGCTGAACCCGTGAAACGGGCTGCGGTGTTCGCCGGTGCGCAGGCCTTCGACGATGTAGCGCGCGACGACTTCCAGGTCGTCAATGGCCGCGACAACTGCCGGATCGAGAACAGACTTCACAAGTCACACGTCACAAGTCACACGTCGCCAGTGTGGTTATGCCTTGATGGCTTCCAGGAGGCCGTTGACGACCTGATCGGGATCGATGCCGTCGGCTTCGGCCTGGAAGTTCAGGAGCATGCGGTGCCGCAGGACGGGCAAGGCGATGGCGCGGATGTCCTCGGGCGACGGCACGCTGCGGCCGTCGATCAGCGCCGCGGCCTTGGCGCCGAGCAGGAGCGCCTGCCCCGCGCGGGGACCGGCGCCCCAGCGGCACCATTGGCGCACGATGGGCGGCGCCGTGTCGTCGGTGGGCCGGGTCGCGCGCGCGAGCCGCAGCGCGTACGACACCACGTTGTCGGCGGCCGGCAGTTCGCGCACCAGCAACCGCGCCGCCTCCAGTTGGGCGCCGGTGGCCACGCGCGACACGGACGCGGTGTGGGCCGTCGTGGTCTCGGCGAGAATCCGGCGTTCCTCGTCGGCCGTCGGATACGCGATCGTCACGTTGAACATGAAGCGATCGAGCTGCGCTTCCGGCAACGGATGCGTGCCTTCCTGTTCGATCGGATTCTGGGTGGCGAGCACGAACAGCGGACGGTCGAGCGCGTAGCGCACGCCGCCGACGGTCACCTGGTATTCCTGCATCGCCTCGAGGAGCGCCGCCTGGGTCTTCGGCGGCGTGCGGTTGATCTCGTCGGCAAGAATGATGTTCGCGAAGACCGGGCCCCGAATGAACCGGATCTGGCGCTTGCCCGTCGTGACGTCTTCCTCGATTACTTCCGTGCCGAGAATGTCGGACGGCATCAGGTCCGGCGTGAACTGGATGCGGCTGAACTTCAGGTCCACCGCGTCGGCGAGCGTCTTGATCAGGAGCGTCTTGGCCAATCCCGGCACGCCGCGCAGCAGGCAATGCCCGCCGGCGAGCAGGCAGATGAACACTTCGCGGAGGACCTGCTTCTGTCCGATGATGACGCGCTCCACTTCGGCGTGGAGACGCGAGACGAGCGCTGCGGAATCGTCGAAGGACTGTCGGCTCAAATCGCGCCGATGATATCAAACGCGATACTGGCCCTACCCGAGCCCGACCTTCTTCGCCCACCAGCGAAGGCCGACAAACAGGAACCGCCAGTCCTTGAAAAACTCCGGCGGCTCGCCTTCCACGGCGTGCCCGACAAACTGCAGAATCCAGCCCGCCACGAACAGCGCCACCGGAATCTGCCAATAGCCGAACGGCACGGCGACAAGCGCCAGTGGCAACGAGATCGCGATCATCGGAATGCCGAACGTGTGGCACCACCGGTTGACGGGATGCTGATGGCTGTGGCCGTATTTCTCGATCCACTCCTCCATGGGCTTGCCGCCTAGTGTCGCCATCGCACCCTCCCGCTTTGGGTCTTAACTAATGTTGAAGGGTAGCATTGAGCCATGTCTCTCAACGACCCCATCCTGCCGGGTCCCGGCGCCACGGACTACGAGCGGTATCTCCGCACCGATGAACTACTCGCCTTGCAGAAGACCGCCGCAAACTGGCGTCATCGTGACGAGCTGCTCTTTCAGACGATCCACCAGGCCTCGGAACTCTGGCTCAAGCTGGCGTGCGAGGAAATCGACACGGCGACGTCGCGGATCGGCGCGGACGATGTGGCCGGCGCGACGCGACTCCTGCGACGGGCGGTCGATGCCATCGAGATCGTCAACCTCAACACCCGTCAGCTCACGCACATCGCGCCGTGGGATTACCACGCGGTCCGCGCGTCGCTCGGCCATGGGTCGGGCTTCGATTCCCCCGGCTTTCGAAAGACACATGACCTCTCGCCAAAACTCGGCGCCGCATTCACCGCGCTGCTGGCCCGCCGCGGCGTGACGCTGGTCACGCTATATCGGAACAGCGCCGAGCACGACGACGTGTTTCAGCTCGCCGAGCGGCTGCTCGACTGGGACGAGCGCCTGATTCTCTGGCGCGGCCTGCACCTCAAAGCCGTCGAGCGCATCATCGGGGGCCACGTCATCGGCACGCAGGGCACGCCCGTCGAAGTGCTCGGCAAGCGGATCGACGTGCGCTACTTCCCCGAACTCTGGGATGTGCGCAACACGCTCACGGGAATGGCCAATGGCTAATGGTCAATGGCCACTGACCATTGACCACTGACCATTACTTGGCCTTGTTCAGCTCCCCCAGGCCATGCGTCTTCTTGCAGAGCGGGCACGGTGTCGCCGGATCCGTGTTGCTCACGCGGTGCTGGACCTTCGGCTGCGCCTGAAGGAACGCGAAGACGTCCTTGAGGTCATCGTCGGTCATCCGGCGGTAGTAGCTGTAGGGCATGACGGGGTTGAGCGCGCGGCCCCCGGCGAGTCCGGTGCGAATCGTCTGAACGAACAGCGCCTCGTCGTAGTGCGCGATGCCCGACGGATCCGTGGTGATGTTCAGACTGTGGAACGGCTTCCCCTCGTGACGGTTGAAGATATCCGGGAACTCGCCGCCACCGGAAAACGCCATGCCGGGTAACGGCTGGCCCTGGTCGTCGGCCGGCGAATGGCATCCGCTGCAATCCGCCAGTTTCTTCACCAGATACTCACCGCGATCGACCGCCGTCGCGCGCACTGGGGCGGGCTTCGGGTCATGCGAGGCGAGCGGCACCGGCATCGTTTTCACGAGCAGACTGAGCGGGAAGATCAACTGCGTTCGCGCCAGCTGGTGCTTCACGGCCGGAATGGTGCGCAGATAGACGACGATCGAGGCGAGGTCCTCGTCGTCCAGATCGCGGAAGTTCAGATAGGGCATCACGGGAAACAGCGCCGCACCCGACTTGTTGACACCTTCCTGAATGGCGCGCGCGATCTCGTCGTCGGTCCAGCCACCGATGCCGGTCTCGACATCCTGCGTGATGTTGGGGGCGACGACGTGGCCCAGCTCCGGAATGGGCAGTTCCCAGCCGGCCCCTTTCATGCCCGCCTTGATGCCGCCCGAGGGATCCGCGGGGTCCGGCTCGCTGTGGCAATGAAAACAGGTGGCGACGTTTTCGACGAGATACTCGCCTCTGGCGCGCCGCGCCTCGGTTCGCTCGAAGGTGCGGTTCGTGACCGCCCGGGCCTTGGGGCCGAGCACGACCTGCCAGCCCACCATGGAAATGCCGCCGATGACGACCAGCAGAAGGAGGATCAGGACGCCAAGAAGGACTTTTTTCATGCGCGGCATCCTAGCAGAACTCGCGGCCGCGGCGCGCCGTATCATCCGGCATGAGCCTGCCCATCCTTCGTGTCCCCCGTCTTGCCGCCGGACTTCTGACGATCGCGGCCGCCGTCAGCCTGACGGCATGCAACCTGCAGATCAGCAACCAGGCTGAGGCGAGAAGCGAGTGGAAGAAGTCGTACACCCTGGCCAAGGGCGGCGCCCTCGAAATTCACAACACCAACGGCCTGATTGAGGTGTCGCCCGGCGACGGCGACCAGATCCAGGTCACCGCCGAGCGCATCGCCAAGGCGGGAACAGATGCGGCCGCCAGGGAGCTGGCCGACAAGATTGAAATCCGCGAAACGACCAGTGCCGACACCATCGTGCTGGATGCCAAGGTCTCGGTCACCGGCATGTTCAGCGGCGAGCGCCAGGTGAAGTTCCACATCCGCGCGCCGCGCGGCACGACGCTGCGCCTGTCGAACACCAACGGCGCGATCGAGATCACCGACATGACCGGCGACATGCGGCTCGACACGACGAACGGCGCGATCAAAGCGACCGGCGTCACCGGCGTGACCCACGCGGAAACGACCAACGGCGCCGTGTCGCTCGACTTCGCGAGCGTGCCGGCCGGCGGCATCAGCGCGGAGACCACCAACGGCGGCGTGATCGTGACGCTGCCGCGCGACGCGAAGGCCCGCATCTCCGCGCGCGTGGCCAACGGCGGCATCGACGCCAGCGGCCTGGATCTTTCAGTGACCGAACAGTCGCGACGGCGGCTCGACGCCACGCTCAACGGCGGCGGCGCGGAGGTGCGGCTCGAGACCACCAACGGCGGCATCCGCGTGCGCGGGAAGTAGCGAGAGCGTGTAGGCGGCGGGCTTCAGCCCGCCGTGCGGATGCGCTTGCGGATCTGCGCGAGCATCTTCGTCAACACCGTGCCCGGGCCGCATTCGATGAACTCGGGCTCCGGCTGCCGCATCAGATAGAGCATCGTCTCCAGCCACTGCACGGAGTTGCCGATTTGCTCGGCGAGCGTCTGGCGCACCATGTCGTGCTGGTACGGGCGGCCGTTGACGTTGGCCACCACTTCGATGGACGGCGCCGAGAACGCGAAGTCCTTGAGAAACGCGCCGAACTGATTCTGCGGCTCCCGCATATAGCGCGAATGAAACGGCGCGCTGACGTTGAGCGGGATATACGCGCGCACCCCCGCGGCTTCGAAGCTCGGCTTCACCGACTCCAGCGCGTCCTTGGGGCCGGCGATCACCGTCTGATCGAACGTGTTGAAGTTCGCGGCATCCACGAGTCGCCCGGCATCGGTTGACGCGAGGACGGCGCGCACGCGATCCGGCTCGAGGCCGACAACCGCGGCCATGCCGCCGCCGGTCACCCGGCCCATCATGCGGCCGCGCTCTTTCACCAGCGTCAGCCCGGTGGCGAAGTCGAAGCAGCCGGCGGCCAGTAACGCGTTGTATTCCCCGAGGCTGTGGCCGGCAAGGAACGCGGGCGTCGCCATGCCGGCGTCGCGCTTCGCGCGGTAGGTCATCGCGTTGACGACGAAGAGCGCCGGCTGCGTGAACTCGGTCAACCCGAGTTCGCCGCGCGGATCGTCGAGACACAATTCACGAATCGAATACCCGAGTACACGATCGGCGTCGGCCGTCCAATCGCCGTAGCGATCGAAGAGTTCCGCGCCCATCCCTTTGGCTTGAGAGCCCTGACCAGGAAACAGACAAATCAACGACATAGATCCCGAGACATACTATCGGAATGTCAGACGACGTGCTGGTCGCGGTGTTCAACGCCGACGACGGCGGAATGGACGCCGAGACGTGGACGCGCCTCCGATCGTGGCTGCAGCCGGAAGAAGTCGAGCGCGCGGACAAGTACAAGGACATGGAGGCGCGGGCGTCGTTCCTGATCGGACGCGGCATGGCGCGCGCGATGCTGGCCGAAGCCACGGGCGTCGCGCCCGGCGACTGGCGCTTCAGCGAAGGACCGCACGGACGCCCCGAAATCGCCTCGCCGGACACGCCGTATCGCTTCAACCTCGCGCACAGCCATGGCGTCATCGCCTGCGCGCTCGCGAAGAGCCGGGATATCGGCGTGGACGTGGAATTCCTGGATCGGCCCGACTCGTCGCACGACGTCGCCGCACGCGCCTGCTCGCCGGACGAACTCGCCGACATCGCCAGCGCCCCGGAAGACGGACGCAAGGAACGCTTCCTCGTGTATTGGACTCTCAAAGAGGCGTATCTCAAGGCGCGCGGCCTCGGCATTTCCGTTCATCTCGGTGACGTGGCCTTCCTGATTAAAGACGGCGAGCCGGCGTTCGCGCCGCGCGGCTCGCTCGCCGGCGCCGACACGCGCTGGCACTTCCGATTGGCCCAGCCGGGGCCTCGGCATCTGGTCGCGGTCGCGGTCGATACCCGCAACGGCGCGACGCCGAACATCCGCTTTCAACGCTTCGCCGCGACGCGGTTTCCGGCGGCATGACCACTTCGTCCGCCAACAGGTCGGAGAGCAAGCTTCTCGCAATCAGCGACCTGCACCTCTCGCGGAAGGAGAATCGCGACGCGCTCGACGCGCTCGTTCGCAGTCCGCCGCGCGACTACTCGCGGGATTGGCTCATCGTGGCCGGCGACCTGGGCGAGCGCATCGAGCACCTCACGTTTGCGCTCGACCGGCTGACTCCCCTGTTCCGGCGCGTCGTCTGGACACCGGGCAACCACGATCTCTGGTGCCCGGCGACGGCCACCGATCGGACCCGCGGCGCGGCGCGATACGCCGAGCTGGTCGCCGAGTGCCGGCGCTTCGGCGTCCTGACGCCGGAGGATCCGTACGCCTCCTGGCCCGGCGACCCGAACCTCTTCATCGTCCCGATGTTCCTGCTCTTCGACTACAGCTTCCGCGCCGAAGATGTGCCGCGCGATCAGGCGGTGGCCTGGGCTCGAGCATCCGGCGTCGTCGCCAGCGACGAGACGATGCTGAGCCCGCATCCGTATCCGACGCGCGACGCCTGGTGCGCCGCCCGATGCGACGAGACCGAGGCGCGTTTGAACGCGCTGCCCGCAACAGCGGAGACGATTCTCGTCAACCACTGGCCGCTCCGCTACGACGTCGCTCGGCCGCCGCGGATTCCGCGGTTCTCGATCTGGTCCGGCACCACGCGCACCGAGGACTGGGGACGCCGATTTCGCGCGCGCGTCGTGATCAGCGGCCACCTGCATTTGAGAACGACGCTGGCGCGCTACGGCGCGCGCTACGAGGAAGTGTCGTTCGGATACCCGCGCGACTGGAAACGCGATCGCGGCCTCGCGTACTACCTGCGCGAGATCCTCCCCGGGCCGGACGACCGCTTCGTGCCGCCGTTTGATCCGTTTCGCTCCAGGTGAGCGGGTAAGACGGTGAGGAGGTGAGGTGGTGATCGGGTGAAGTGGTGCGTCGGGTGAGCAGGTGCGTCGGGTGAGCGAAGAAGAGAATGCAGGGCGCAGTGGTTTCGAACACCCGCTCACGCGTCGCACCACTTCACCCGATCACCACCTCACCTTCTCACCCCCTTACCTTCTCACCCGCGATAGAATCTCCCCCGCGTGCGTAAGCTCAGAGTACTGATCCTGATGCACGACTATCTCGTGCCGCCGGCCGACGTGTCGGGGCACGATCCCGAGACGGCGCCGTGGCGCACCGAGTACGACGTGCTGACCACGGTGCGCGATCAGCTCGAGCACGACGTCCACGTGCTCGGCGTCAAGGACGACCTCGCCGGGATTCGGCAGGCCAACGAGGAATTCAAGCCGCACATCGCGTTCAACCTGCTCGAAGCCTTTCATGAGGTCGGCACGTTCGACCAGAACGTCGTCGCCTATCTCGAGCTGCTGCGGCTCGCGTATACCGGCTGCAATCCGCGGGGCATGCTGCTCGCCCGGGACAAGGCGCTCTCGAAAAAATTATTGCACTACCACCGTATCCAGGTGCCGGACTTCGCCGTAGTACGGATGGGACGCCGGCCGAGGCTCTCGGCCCGATTTCAGTACCCGGTGATCGTGAAGTCGTTGACGCAGGAGGCCTCGATCGGCATCTCGCAGGCGTCGGTGATCGGCGACGAGGCGAAGTTGAGGGAGCGCGTGCAGTTCATTCACGAATCGGTCAGGACCGACGCGATCATCGAGCAATACATCGACGGGCGCGAGCTCTACGTCGGGATCGTCGGCAACCAGCGGCTGCAGGCGTTTCCGACGTGGGAGATGAAGTTCGAGAAGATGCCGGACGACCAGCACCGGATTGCGACCGAGCGCGTCAAGTGGAACACGAAATACCAGCAGCGCATGGGCATCTCGACCGGCCAGTCGGAGCTCGACCCGGCCGTCGCCGATCGCGTCTCGCACGTCGCCCGGCGCGTGTATCAGACGCTCGAGATGAGCGGCTACGCCCGGGTCGATCTCCGGATGAACAGCCAGGGTGAAATCTACGTGCTCGAAGCCAACCCGAATCCGCAGATCGCCCGGACCGAGGACTTCGCCGAGTCCGCCAAACGCGCCGGCATCGACTATCCGGCGCTGCTGCAGCGCATCCTCAGCATCGGGATGCGGTGGGAGCCCGAGAGGCTGGGATAGGCGATGGTGAATCTGGTTAGCTGGTTATCTGTTATCTGGTTATTGGGGATCGGGCCATCTGAGCATCGGCCTATCGTCGTTGAGCTCTTCACGTCTGAAGGGTGCTCGTCGTGCCCGCCGGCCGACAAGCTGCTCGCGGAAATCGTGAAGACGATGCCGGACGGCGTCGAGATCATCGCGCTGTCGGAGCACGTCGATTATTGGGACGGGCTCGGTTGGCGGGATCCGTTTTCGAGCAGGCAATTCACGGAGCGCCAGAATCGGTACGCCGATCACTTCGGACCCGACCGTGTCTACACGCCCCAGATGATCGTCGACGGCGCGGCGGAGCTGGTCGGCAGCGATCGCGCCCACCTGATGAAGGCGCTGGCTGCCGCGCGGGCGCGCGAGAAGGCCGCCATCACGATGGCCTGGCGCGATTCGCAGTCGCTCGACGTCGCCGTGAGCGGTGCGGCGCCGGCAAGCGACGTGATGCTGGCGATCACAGAGGACGGACTGTCAATCGACGTGAAGCGCGGCGAGAACGCCGGCCGGCGGCTGCCGCACGCGCGCGTCACGCGCGAGCTCGTCAAGCTGGGACAGACCGACTCGGCCGGCAGATTTTCCATGGCCGTAATCGCGGCGCCCAAACCCGGCTGGAAGGTCGATTCCCTCAGAGCCGTCGTGTTCGTGCAGACACGCGGCCTCGGTCCGATCACTGGCGCGGCGTCACGGCTCTTTCCCGCTGCAGATCTTCTCCCACGCTGACGGCTCGAGCGTCAGGACCCAGTACTTCTTCCGCAGTTTGATCACGCGATCGACGTAGTCCGCTTTCGGGACCACGCCGCTCGCGCGCCAGTCTCGCAGCCGCCGGATCTCATACCGATAGAGATCGCTCACGTAGTCGCGCGTGAACCGCGGATGCACGTCCGGCCTCGGGGAGACACCGTGCGTCAGCAGCGCAGCGACGAGTTCGGGGGGATAGGTCCAGGATCTCACAACAGCCAGAGTGCCAGAGTTCAGGGTCCCAAAGTAAGAGTTCCTGAGTTCCAACGTTCCAGAGTGCGGACGTTGGAACCCAGGAACGTTGGAACTCTTACCCTGGGACTCTAGGCCCCTGGCACATTGGAGTCCTACTTCGCTCCGGCGAGAAACATCCCGTTGAACAACAGCTTGAACGTGCCGTGCGGCTGCGCGCGGAACGTGATCTGCGGTCCGAACAGATACAGGTGGCCCTGACCGATGGTCGCGTCGATCATCGCCACGCCCTTGTTCAGCTTGTCGCCGCCCCAGGCCCAGCCGCTGCGCAGCGGCTCGGTCGTCGAGAACCAGCCGACGGGCTTCACACCCTTCGCGGCCGCGTCGGCGTTCAGCTTGAACACCGGGTCGTTGTCGAAGAACACGTCGATCTCGCTGTTGAGACCGTGCGCGATCGGATCCTTGTCGTCGATCGACATCCGGAGCACCGAGCCCGGCACGTAGAAGTCATTGCCGGACACGCCTTCGAGGTGATTCGTCACCGGCAACTGGAACGCCTGCGCCGCCGCCATCGCCACGTCGCCGATGTAGATCGCCGTGCCGCCCTGGCTGACGAACTCCTTGATCTTCTCCATCGTCGCGGCCGTGACCGCGCCCTGGCGACGGGCGAATTCCTCGGGGATCGGCTGGGGCGTGAAGCCCTGGCGTCCGCCACCCGCGCCGGCGCCGCGGCCGCCGGCCGGCGCCCCGCCGCCACCGCCGCCGCGTCCACC
>SCUN01000222.1 GCA_004297655.1 Acidobacteriota bacterium
TCAGGCGCCAGGCTTCAACTTCCTTGGCGGCGTAGTCGATCGAGACGTAGCTGTCCTGCTGGAAGAACCGCACCTTCCTCACCGGCTCGCGGCTGATGCGGCTCGCCGTGATGTTGGCGACGCACCCGGACGCAAACTTCAACCGCGCGTTGGCGATGTCGATCTTCGGCGTCAGCACGTTGATGCCGACGGCCTCGACGCTCGTCACCTCGCTGCCGTCGACCGACAGGACGATGTCGAGGTCGTGAATCATGACGTCGAAGACGACATCGACGTCGAGGCTGCGCTCGGGAAACGCGCTGAGCCGATGGACTTCCACGAACCGCGGCTGCGTGAGGAGCGGCCGCGCCGCGAGCATCGCGGGATTGAATCGCTCGGAATGGCCGACGGCCAGCACGGCGCCCGACTTCGCCGCCGCCGCGATCATGGCGTCGGCTTCGGCGAGGTTCGTCGCCATCGGCTTCTCGATCAGGCAGGCCACGCCGCGTTCGAGGAACGGCGCGGCTACGGCCAGATGATGCACCGTCGGAACCGCGACGACCACCGCGTCGACCTGCCCCAGCAGTTCAGCCGGATCGGTGAACGCCCGCGCGCCGGTCACAGCCGCGACCGCGGCTTCCGCGCGATCCCTCATCAGATCGGCCGCGCCGACGAACTGAACGCCCGCCATCCCGCCGAGAATCCGCGCGTGGTGACGTCCGAGATGCCCGACGCCGATAACGCCCACACGGACGCTTGGACCGAACGCTGGACCCTGGACCGGACTCATGACGTTGGACGTCCGATCACGACGATGCCGGCGGCATTCGCGGCCTCGATGAACTTGTCGCCGTCGAGAATCAGCGTGCGCCCGGCGTCGATCGTGAGCCCGTCGGCGCCCGCGACTCTCATCGCGTCGATCGTCGCCACGCCCACCACCGGCACATCGAAGCGCATGTCCTGCCGCGGCTTGGCGACCTTCACGACGCGGGTTCCCGGACCGCCGAGATGGCCCGCGCGCGCGATCGTCGCATCCGTGCCTTCCATGGCTTCGACGGCCACGACCGCGCGGTCCTTCACGACGATCGTCTGGCCGACGTCGATGCCCGCGATCTGGTCGGCCATCTTGTAGCCGAATTCGAAATCTTTCTGCATCGCCTCGTCCGGCGCCTTCCGGCTGAGCACGCCGGGCTTCGCCACGAGATCCGAGAGGAGCGCGGTGGAGTCCATCAGCGTGATCCCGCTCTCGGCCAGCACTTCGACGACCGCCGAAATCAGCGCGTCAGTGTTCTTCGAGGTCAGCTTGAACATGACCTTCATCAGCGTCATGTCCGGCACGACGCCGCCGAAGACCTTCACGTGCTTGACCTGCCCCGCCATCACGGCGCGCGTCACGCCGGCGCTCTTGAACGCCGAAATGCACTTGCCGAGCTGGCCGAGCGAGATCCAGTGCACGGCCGTGCCGCCCAGTTCGGCCGCGAGCGTGTCGATTTCAGGAAACGTCTCGCCGTTGATGGCCACGACGGTGACGTCGTGCCCGAGTTGCCGGGCCGCCCGAAGCACCAGGAATGGAAAGGACCCGTTACCGGCGATGAGCCCAATCACGGCTATTCGTCTTCAGCGCCGTCGGTCTTCTTCGAGGGCCGTCGCAGAATCACGCCCCGCTTGTCCGCGGTCCGGATGAAGTCCACGAGGTACTGCACTTCCGGCGCCTGGAGGTTCGCGTCTTTTTCGATGAGCGCGATCGCGCGGCTGGTGTTGTGATGAATGAGCTGGCGGTAGGCCTTGCGCAGTTTCGCGATCAACTCGCGCGAGAAACCGCGGCGCTCGAGGCCGATCGAGTTGAGACCGTAGATGCGCGCCCGGTTGCCAACCGTCTTGGCATACGGCAGCGCGTCGCGCGTCACCACGGTGTAGCCGCCGATGAACGCGTACTTGCCGATGCGGCAGAACTGATGCACGCCCGAGTAGGCGCTGATCGTCGCGAAGTCCTCGACCGTCACATGGCCGCCGAGCGTCGCCGCGTTCCCAAAGATCGAGCCGTCGCCGACATGGCAGTCGTGTGCGACGTGCGCGTACGCCATGAAGAGGTTGTGGCTGCCGATGGTCGTATGGCCGCCGCCGCCCGCCGTGCCGCGGTGAATCGTGACGAACTCGCGGAACACGTTGTGATCGCCCACCGTGAGTCGCGTCGGCTCGCCGTGATACTTGAGGTCCTGCGGCTGCAGGCCGATCGACGCGAACGGGAAGATCTGGTTGTGATCGCCGATCGTCGTCCAGCCGTCCACCACCGCAGAAGCGCCGATGCGGCAGCGCTCGCCGATCACGACGTGCTCGCCGATCGTCGCGAACGCGCCGATGACGGTGCCGTTGCCGATCTTCGCGCCCGGCGCGACGATGGCGGATTCGTGGATGATCGGGCCGGCCGCGGACCGCGACTCGAGCGTCTCGATCCCGATGACCAGGTCCATTTCGGCGACGACGTGGCCGCCGACGCGGGCGACGCCTGCAGCTTTCGAGACGCGGCCGCGCCGGGCGCCGAGCGTCACTTCCAGTTCGAGCTGGTCGCCCGGCACCACCTGCCGGCGGAACTTGGCGTTATCGACGCCGCGCAGGACGGCGCGCTCGTAGGGTGCGTCGAGGCCCATTTCCGTGGCCCGCGCGCCTTCGCGCTTGAACAACAGGATGGTGGCCGCCTGCGTGAGCGCCTCGATCATGAGGACGCCGGGCATCAGCGGCGTGCCCGGGAAGTGCCCTTGAAAGAAATCTTCGTTGACGCTGACGTTCTTGGTGGCGACGAGACGGCTGCCGTCGGCGGTTCCGACGTGGTCAATGAGCAGGGACGGATAGTGATGGTGCAGTCGCGTCAGCGGCATGAATGGTCAATGGCCGATGGTCAGTGGCCAATGCAGATCATTGACCATTGACCACTGACCATTCGAGCTATTTCTTGATCGCGTCGAGGCGCTTGACGATTTCCGGCGAGATGTCCATGCCGGCCGCGGCCCAGGTGACGCCGTTGCGCGCGTCGAACACGACGAGCAGGCCCTTCTCCTTGGCGAAGGCTTCGAGCACCGGGCTCATCTTCGTGGCGAGGTCCTGGAACAGCTCGCTCTGCAGGTCCTGCACTTCCTTCTGGGCGGTCTGCTGCTTGTACTGGAGATCGAGGTTCAGGCGCTCGATGTCCTTGTCGAGCTGCGAGATCGCCTGCGGGGTCAGGATCGCCGCCTGCGTCGTCTTCTTGTTCTGCAGCGACTGGAGCTGGGTCTGCATGTTCTGCAGCTCGTTCGTGCGCTTGTCGGACAGCGTCTTCAGCTGGGCGAAGATCGCTTTGCCGGCCGCCGATTCCTGGGCGATGTAGTCCGGGTCGATGATCGCGACCTTGGTCCCCTCGGGGAGCGGCACGATGACCGGGGCCGTGGCCGCGGCGGGGATCTGGGGTTTCGGGGCAGTCTGACCCGCCGGCGGCGGCGTCTGAGTCTGTGGCTTCGGGGGCGTCTGGGCGGCGCCCTGGGTCCCCTGCGCGTAGGCAGCGGTCGAAATCAGGGTCAAACCCAGGAAAGCGGCGGAAACAAGCTTCATACGGGACATGCGGTCTATACCTCGTGAATCCAAGAGTTTAACAGAACCCGGCCATCGGGCGCGACCGAGCGTCCACACTACAACACATCTTCAGACGGAACAGGGATTGCACCAGTCTGGGGGCCCGGCTTGATATCTTGTAGGCAGGAGTTTCGATGCGTCGTTTGACTGTCCGAGCAATTCCCGTGGTTTTGGCCCTTCTCGCCCCGGCCCTCGGGGCCGCCGGTTGCGGCACCGACAACACGCCAACGAGCTCGAACACGTCGACCTCCCCATCGGTCACCATCACCGAGACCTTTCAGGGCACCGTCGCCGTGAGCGGCGCGGCGGTCTTCTCCTTCGGCGTCACGACCTCGGGCAACGTGACCGCGACCTACAAATCCATGTCCCCCGCCACCGGCGCGACGATGGGCCTGGCGCTCGGCATCTGGAACGGGACGTCCTGCAACGTCGTGATCGCCAACGACAACGCGATCGTCAACAGCACGGTGATCGGCACCGCGTCGGCCGCCGGCACGCTCTGCGTGCGCGCGTACGACATCGGCAAGCTGACGGCGACCCAAACGGTCGAGCTATCGATTACGCATTTCTAGGCGCCGCTATCCATCGGTAATCTGGCAATCGGGCAATCGAGCCATGTTGAATCGCCAATCGGCGATCGGCGATGGAACGGCAATCGAGCATGTGAGATGGGCAATGGGCGCCAATCGGCGATGACCGATTGCCCATCACCATATCCATTGCCGATCGCCCATTGCCCGATCGGACATGGCTCGATTGCCCGATTCCCACATTGCCCATGGACCGGGCGTGCTGACTAGAACGTCGTCCCGACGGCGAACCTGAAGGTGAAGCGCTTGGTGAACTGGAGATTGTTATCCAGCACGCCTCCCCTGGACGGATTGAACGCGGCGATCAACCGGAACGGCACGTTCACCACCGGCATGAAGAACCGCAGCTCGAGGCCCGTCGAGGTCTTGAACGCGTCGCGGTGCCCGATGACCGTGTGGGTCGTGGTCGCCGTCGCCGCGCCGACGGCCGACAGGATCTGCAGCACGGTCGGGTCGTAAAGCAGCGGCAGCGTCGGCTGGGTCGTCACCGTCTTGATGACCGGCTCCTTCCAGGCGAACCGCTCACCCACATCCCGCACCTGGCCCGCGTCGAAGAACGCGAGCATGCGCACGGGTCCCGCGACAACCACCATGTATTCGGCGTTGAAGAGCACGTTCTTGTTGCCGCCGAGCACGAGGCCCGTGGTCGCGTCGCGCGGGCCGACCGAGCGCAGGTCGAAGCCGCGGATCGAGTACTCGCCGCCGATGAAGATCTTCTCGAAGATCGGCAGCGTCGTCGTGCCGAACGGCCGGATGTACTGGCTCTGCACGCGGATGCCGAGCGAGGTGCGCGGCGTGAACTTGAAGTACTGGATGATCTCGCCGCTGAACGTCGTGTATTTCGTGTTGCCGCCGGGGCCGGCCAGGTCGAGGCCCAACGTGTACTTGTGGCCGGCCGACGGAAAGATCGGCTCGTTGATCGTGCTCGACACGAAGCTCGGCGAGATCTTGCTCACCGTGCGGCGCCCGCCCTCGTTGATGAGCAGCGAGTCTTTCAGATAGAGGTTCTGCTCGAGCAGCCTGGGATCGAGATAGGCCGAGTTGACGTTGCTGACCTTCACGCGCTGGTAGCTGTAGGCGAGGTAGATGCGGTTCCACGCGCCGGCCGGGAGACCCGCCGTCGCCGTGGCGCCCGTCGTCTCCTGCGTGAACTCGTTGATGTAGTTGAGCTGGCGCGCGAAGACGTTCACGCCGGCGGTGATCGGCCGGTTGAACAGGAACGGCTCGGTGATCGCCACTTCGTAGTTGCG
>SCUN01000223.1 GCA_004297655.1 Acidobacteriota bacterium
CGAGCGCGGTGCCTACTCCGGTCCACGAATTGCGGAATGCCATGACGATCGAGCCTCCAGTAAGTCGTCCATCGAAAACCAGCCGCGGCGCCCGTGCAGCCACCGTGCGGCGTCGAGCGCGCCGTGCGCGAACACCGCGCGGTCCCGCACGGTGTGTGTGAACGTGACCGTGTCCGCCGGCCCGTCAAATCCCACGGTGTGCGTGCCCGGCACCTCGCCGACACGCTCGGACGTCACCGCGATGTCGCGCGCGTACCCGGCGCGCGTCATCGTGTCCTTCAGCAGCAGCGCCGTGCCCGACGGCGCGTCCTTCTTGTGCACGTGATGCACGTCGTTGATCCAGGCGTCGTAGGACGGCTGCGCGGCAAACTGCGCCGCCGCGCGCGCGACCGCGATCCGGAAGATGTGCAGCCCCACCGCGAAGTTGGCCGAGGCGAGCACGCCCATCTGGTAGGTCGCCGCCAGGCGCCGCAGTTCCGCCTCGCGCGCCTGCCAACCCGTCGTGCCGATGACGACGTTGATCCCGGCGTCGGCGCAGGCGACGAGATTCGACGCCACCGCCTCGGCCGTCGAGAAGTCGATCGCGACGTCCGCGTGCGCCGCCGCGGAGATGAGGTCGCCGCGCCGGATGACGCCGGCGACCTGGCATCGATGTTCGGCGGCGTGCCGCTCGACGAGCTGCCCCATCCGCCCGTGGCCGATGATCAGAATCCGGGTCATGACACCGCGCTCTCCGTCGTCACGAACCGCTCGTGCAGCCGGCTAAGCGCCGTGCGCAAATCCGCGGCGCGGAGCACGATCGTGACGTTGCGGCGCGAAGCCGCCTGCGACACCATGCGCAGCGGCACGCCGTGGAGCGCGCTGAGGATCTCGCCGGCCGCCGCGGCGTTCGACGGCAGCGCGTCGCCCACGGCGCACACGATCGCCATGTCGCCATCGCTCGACACCTCGGCGAACGCCGACAGGTCCGCGACGATCGCCGGCAGGCGGCGGCGATCGTCCACCGTCACCGAGACGCTGGCTTCCGAGGTCGTGACGACGTCGACGGCGGTCTTGTGCCGCTCGAACACTTCGAACAATCTGCGGAGAAAGCCGTGCGCCATCACCATCCGCGTGGAGGTGATGTTGAGCACGGTGATCCCGGACTTCGACGCGATCGCGGTCACGCCATGCCCCGGCGGCATCGCGACTTCGCCGGAGGTGATCAGCGTGCCCGGCTCCGACGGTCGTTGCGAGTTCAGGATCCGCACCGGAATGTCCCTGGCCATCGCCGGCTGAATCGTCGCGGGATGCAGCACCTTCGCGCCGAAGTGCGCGAGCTCGGACGCTTCCGCGAACGACAGATGCGGCACGACGCGCGGATCGTCGATGAGCCGCGGATCGGCCGTGAGCATGCCGTCCACGTCCGTCCAGATCTGGATCTCGTCCGCGTCGAGCGCCGCGCCGACGAGCGCCCCGCTGAAATCGGACCCGCCCCGGCCGAGCGTCGTCGTGATCCCGCGCGCGGAGGCGCCCACAAATCCCCCGACGACCGGGACGCGGCCGGCGGCGAGCACTGGGCGGCAGGCGCTTGCGATGGCGGCGAACGTCGCGTCCATGTCCGGCGCGGCCGATCCGAATTCGTCATTGGTCACGACCACGCGCCGCGCATCCACCCACTCGGCCGGCACGCCGTGCGATGTCAGCGCGGCCGCCACGATCCGGCTGCTGACCAACTCGCCGGTCGCGGCGATGGCGTCCACCCAGCGCGGCGCCGTCTCGCGCAGCGTCACGAGCGCGGTCACCGTCTCGGCCAGCGCCGCAAACTCGCGGTCGATCGACTCGCTGACGTCACGGTGCAGCTCGGCATCCGCCACGATGCCGGCCACGGCGTGATGACGTTGCCGGAGTCCCTCGATCGACGCCAGCGCCTCGCCGCCCTCCCCGGCGGCCGCGGCCGCCGCGATGCCCAGCAGACGGTCGGTCACGCCGGCCAGCGCCGATACGACGACGGCGGCGTTGGGCGCCGGCGTTCGGACGATCTCGATCAGACGCGCGATCGCGGCCTGATCCTTCACAGACGTGCCACCAAACTTCAGGACGATCACAGCAGCCCCTCCGCGGACATCAATTCGGCGTTGAGAATCGCGGCGCCGGCGGCGCCGCGCACGGTGTTGTGTCCGAGCGCGACGAACTTGTGCGTGAAGACCGGACACGCGCGCACGCGGCCAACGGACACCGTCATGCCGTCGCCAAGATCCGCGTCGAGCCGCGGTTGCGGGCGGTTGTCTTCGGTCCGAACTATCACGGGCTGCGCCGGCGCCGTCGGCAACTTGAGCTCTTGCGGCCGGCCACGGAACTGCTCCATCGCCGCGATGACGTCGGCGATCGGCGGACGTCCGCCAAGCTCCACCGAGACGGTCATCGTGTGACCGTCGATCACCGGCACGCGATTGGTGTGCGCGCTCACGCGCGCCTCGAGCGGCACGCGGCCGCCATCGCTGCCGAGAATCTTCAGCGTCTCGGTTTCGAGCTTGTCTTCCTCGCCGCCGATGAACGGCACGACGTTGCCCAGAATGTCGAGCGAGGGCACGCCCGGATACCCCGCCCCCGACACCGCCTGCATCGTCGTCACGACGACGCGTTGAATGTCGAACAGACGAAGCGGCGCGAGCGCCATCGCGAGGACGACCGTGGAACAGTTGGGATTGGTGACGATGGCGCCCGTCCATCCGCGCGCTTGGCGTTGTTCGGGCAGAAGTGAGAGGTGCTCCGCGTTGATTTCCGGAATGAGCAGCGGCACCAGCGGATCCATGCGGTAGTTGCGCGCATTGCTGATGACGGTGTGGCCGGCGGCGGCGAAGGCGGATTCGACGTCGCCGGCGACCGTCGCGTCGAGCGCGGAGAAGACGACCTTCGGACCGCGGCCCGGAGCGCACACGTCAACCGTCATTTCGCTCGCGGCCTCCGGCATGGGCGCGGCCAGGCGCCACGGCGCGGCGGCTGAGTACTTGCGCCCTTCGGACCGCTCGC
>SCUN01000031.1 GCA_004297655.1 Acidobacteriota bacterium
CCCGCGCCGGCCTGCACCGCCGCGTGCCCGTCGCGGGAATCGTCGCCGATTCCCATCCGGCGGCGGAGTACGAGGAGACGCGCGACAAGGCGCGCGCGCTGCTCCAGGCGCTGGAGATGGCGCAGGCGGGGCTCTGACGTGTTGCTGCTGATCGATAACTACGATTCGTTCACGTTCAACCTGGCGCATCGCTTCGGCGAGCTGGGGACGCCGGCGACCGTCGTGCGCAACGACGCGCTGACGCTCGACCAGATCGACGCGCTCAAGCCGACGCGCATCGTCATTTCCCCGGGGCCGGGGCGGCCGGAGAGCGCCGGGGTGTCGATCGACGTGCTGAAGCGATTCGCCGGGCGCGTGCCGCTGCTGGGCGTGTGCCTCGGGCATCAGGCCATGGGCGTGGCGTTCGGCGGGAAGGTGATCCGCGCGGCGGCGCCGATGCACGGCAAAGTCTCGCCGGTGGCGCACGACGGGACGTTCCTCTTTCAGGGGCTGACGTCGCCGATCGAAGCGGGGCGATACCACTCGCTGGTGATCGACCCGGAGGCGACGCCGGCCGGATTCATCACCACGGCCTGGGTCGAGAACGACAACACGATCATGGGCATTCGCCATTCGTCGAAGCCGATTTTCGGCGTGCAGTTCCATCCCGAATCGGTGCTCACGCCCGCCGGGCATCGGATTCTGCAGAACTTCCTGGAGGTCCGGTGATGCAGTTCGCGCCGCTGCTCGAGAAGCTCCGCCACCATGAGGACCTCACCGCCGTCGAAGCGGCGCAGGCCATGGGCGCCATCATGGACGGCGAAGCGCAGCCGTCGCAGATCGCGGCGCTGCTCATGGGCCTGGCGCTCAAGGGCGAGCATCCCGTCGAGATGGTCGGTCTGGCGCGCGCGATGCGCCAGCGCGCGACCAGGATGCCCGAGTTTGTCGACGACGTGTTCGACACCTGCGGCACCGGCGGCGACGGCGCGCATACGTTCAACGTGTCGACCGCCGCGGCGCTGGTGCTGGCGGCGTGCGGCGTGCGTGTGGCCAAGCACGGCAACCGCGCCGTCTCGAGCCGCTGCGGCAGCGCCGACGTGTTCGAGGCGCTCGGCGTCGACATCGAAGCGCCGATCGAACGCGTGGTCGGCACGCTCAAGTCCGTGGGGCTCGCGTTCTTCTACGCGCCCGCGTGGCACCCGTCGATGCGGCACGCCGGGCCGACGCGTCGTGAACTGGGCATCCGGACGGCGTTCAACCTGCTCGGACCGCTGACTAATCCGGCCGGCGCGCGGCGGCAGCTCGTCGGCGTGTCGCGTCCGGAGTTGACGGAGCTCGTGGCGCGCACGCTCGGACACCTCGGCGCCGAGCGCGCCTGGGTGGTCCACGGATCCGACGGCCTCGACGAGATCTCGACGACCGGCTACACGAAGGTGTCGGAGAGCATCGACGGCGCTGTGCGCACGTTCTATCTGCATCCGGCCGATGTCGGGCTTCCCAGCGTGACCGTCGCGGATCTGGCCGGCGGCACCGCGGCCGAGAACGCCGCGATGCTCGAAGCGATGATGCGCGGCGAACGCAGTCCGCGCCGCGACATCGTCCTGCTCAATGCCGGCGCGTCGCTGCTGATCGCGGGCAAGGCGCCGGATCTCGCGTCCGGCATTCGGTTGGCGGCCGACGCGGTGGACAGCGGCAAGGCCGCGGCGACGCTGGCGGCGTTGCGCGCGGAGTGCGGAAAGGCGAGCGCGTGAGCGACGTGCTTGAGGCGATCGTCGCGGGCGCGCGTCGCAACGCGGACGAGCGCGCGCGGGCGACTTCGCTCGCCGAGATCGGGCGCCGCGCGAGCGCAAAGTCGCCGCGCGGCGCGGCATTTCGCGCCTCGCTCGCGGCCGACGGCATCCGCGTCATCGCCGAGTGCAAGCGGCGGTCACCGTCGAAGGGCATCCTGCGCGAGTCCTACGATCCGGTCGCGATCGCCGCGTCGTACGCGCGCGCCGGGGCGGCGGGGATTTCCGTGCTGACGGAAGCGTCGTTCTTCGACGGCGCCGCCGGACACCTCGAGGCGGTGCGGCAAACCGTCGACACACCGGTGCTGCGCAAGGACTTCGTTGTCACGGAGTATCAGGTCGTCGAAGCGCGCGCCCTCGGCGCCGACGCCGTTCTTCTGATCGTCGCCGCGCTGCCGGCGGCGGACCTCGCTCGGCTGATCGAATCGGCGCGGGCACAGGGGCTGCTGCCGCTCGTCGAAGCGCACTCGCTCGACGAAGTGCGAACGGCGCTCGACGCCGGCGCGGACACGATCGGCGTGAACAGCCGGAACCTGAAGACACTCGCAGTGGACACGGGCGCGTTCGCGCATCTCGTCGAGGCGATCCCGGATCAGGTCGTCGCCGTGGCCGAGAGCGGGATCCGAAGCGGCGCCGATGTCCGCCGACTCCGCGGGGAAGGGTACGATGCGTTCCTCGTGGGTGAGCGATTCATGACCGAGCCGGATCCGGGAGCGGCGCTGGCGACACTGATCGCCGAGGCCAGCGAGGGGAGCGGCCGGTGAGCTACCTGCGCGTCAAAGTCTGCGGCATCACGCGCGAGGAAGACGCGCTGCGCGCGGCGCGTCACGGCGCTGACGCGATCGGGTTTGTGCTGTGGCCCGGAAGCCCCCGGTCGATCTCGATCGAACGCGCGGCGGAGATCGCGCGCGTGCTGCCGCCGTTTGTCTGGAAGGTCGGCGTCTTCGTCAACGCGTCACCGCAGGAAATCGAGCGCGCCGCCGGCATCGCCAGACTCGACGTGGCGCAACTGCACGGCGATGAAGACGTCGAGCGGTACCGGTCGCTCGCCGTGCGCATCATCAAGGCGATCGGCGTGGCGGGCCGGGAAGACGTTGAGGACGCCATCGCGCTGCCCGCCGATGTGATGCCCCTCGTCGACGCCGCCGATCGCGATCAGCGCGGCGGCACCGGCCGGCGCGCGCATTGGGACCTCGCCGCCGAGATCGCGAAGGCGCGTCCGACGATCCTCGCGGGCGGCCTCAACGCCGAGAACATCATCGATGCTGTGGAGATCGTCCATCCCTGGGGTGTCGATCTCTCCTCGTCGCTCGAGGATTCGCCGGGCGTGAAGAATGCCAACAAGGTCGCCGTGTTTTTTGCCGCAGTGGAACCCGTACGGAGTGTGAAGTGAGTGATGTCACGGTAAGTGCAGGACCGGTGTTCGGCCGACGCGATCCCGATCCGCGCGGGTACTTCGGCGCGTTCGGCGGCCGGTTCGTGCCCGAAACGCTGGTGGAGCCGGTGGAGCGGTTGACGGCCGAGTACTTCGCGGCGCGCCGCGATCCGGCGTTTCTCGAAGAACTGACCGGCTTGCTGCGCACGTTCGTGGGCCGGCCGACGCCGCTCTACGAGGCGCGGCGCGCCACGGCCGGCACGCCCGTCCGTCTATTCCTGAAGCGCGAGGATCTCGCGCATACGGGCGCGCACAAGATCAACAACGCCCTCGGCCAGGTGCTGCTCGCCCGGCGCATGGGCAAGCCGCGCGTGGTGGCGGAAACCGGCGCCGGCCAGCACGGCGTCGCGACCGCCACCGCCTGCGCCCTTCTCGGCCTCGAATGCGTCGTCTACATGGGCACCGACGATGTGGCGCGGCAGGCGCTGAATGTGTTCCGGATGCGCGTGCTCGGCGCGACGGTGATCGGCGTGGATGCCGGCACGCGCACGCTGAAGGACGCGATCAACGAGGCGATGCGCGACTGGGTCACGAATGTGGGGACGACCTCGTACGTGCTGGGGTCGGTGCTCGGACCGCATCCATATCCGCTGATGGTCCGCGAGTTTCAATCCGTCATCGGGCAGGAGGCGCGCGCGCAGATTCTCCGCGACGCCGGGCGGCTGCCGGACGTGGCCGTCGCGTGTGTCGGAGGCGGCAGCAACGCGATGGGTCTGTTCGACGCGTTTGTCGACGACCCCGGCGTGCGGCTGGTGGGCGTCGAGGCCGGAGGACGTGCGATCACGCCCGGGAACCATGCCGCGCGGTTCTTCGGCGGGCATGAGGGCGTGCTGCACGGCACGCGCAGCCTGATCCTGCAGGATGACGCGGGCAACATCCTGCCGACGCACTCTGTGTCGGCGGGACTCGACTATCCCTCCGTCGGACCCGAGCACGCCTGGCTGCACGCGCGCGGCCGCACGGAATACGCGTATGCGACCGACGCGGCGGCGCTCGATGCGTTCCAGTGGCTCGGCCGCACCGAGGGCATTCTGCCGGCGCTCGAGTCCGCGCACGCGATCGCGTGGGCGCGCGAGTTCATCGTCGCCCGGCGTGAACCCGCGGTGGTGGTGCTGAATCTGTCGGGTCGCGGCGACAAGGACGTCGAGCAGGTGAAGCGGATGCTCGATGCCGAAGGGACGGCGTCATGAGCCGCCTGGCGACCCGGTTCGATGCTCTCCGCGCGTCGAAGGCGCCCGGACTCGTGACCTACGTCACGGCCGGCGATCCGACGCCGGCGGTGTCCGCGGACGTGCTGCTGGCGATCGCGGCTGCCGGCGCCGACGTGCTCGAAGTTGGCGTGCCGTTCTCGGATCCCATCGCGGACGGTCCGGTGATTCAGCGCGCGACCGAACGGGCGCTGGCGGCCGGCGGCAATCTGGGCGTCACGCTCGACATCATCGCGAAGGTCCGCGCGAAGATCGGGCAGCCGATCGTGCTCTTCACCTATGTCAATCCGGTCATGCGCATGGGCACCGACGCGTTCATCGCGCGCGCGGCCTCGGCGGGCGTGGACGGCGTGCTCATGCTCGATCTGCCCATCGAAGAATCCGCGGATCTCTGCGCGCGGCTCGGCACGCAGGGCCTCGATCAGATCTTCCTGATCAGTCCGACGACCAGCGACGCGCGCCTCGCGGAAGCCGCGAGGCTCGGCCGCGGGTTTCTGTACGTGATTTCGCGGCTCGGCGTGACGGGCGCGCGCGACCAGGTCTCGGGCGCCGCGGCGCCGCTCGTCGAGCGCATCCGGCGCGTGACGTCGCTGCCGATCGCCGTCGGTTTCGGCCTGTCGAAGCCGGAGCATCTGGCGGAGGTCGCGGCGTTTGCGGACGCCGCGGTCGTCGGCAGTGCGCTCGTAACGGTCATCGGCGAAGCGGGCGCGGACGCCCCGGCGAAGGCGGGCGCCTTCGTGCGTTGGCTTCGGGGGCGCTGAGATGGACCGGCTGGTCGAGTTTCGGCGGCGGATCGACGACATCGACGAGCAGTTGGTGAAGCTGCTCAACGTCCGCGCGAGCCTCGCCCTGGAAATCGGCCGGATCAAGCACGCGCACGGCGAGCCGATCTACCAGCCCGGCCGCGAGGCCGAGGTGCTGGCCCATGTGCGCGACACGAATCCGGGGCCGTTGGACGAGGGCGCGGTGACCCGGCTCTTCGAACGAATCATCGACGAGGCGCGCCGGTTGGAGCGCCTGGCGGATCAGGCGCGAGCGATAGAATCAAAGGAGCGAGGCGAGTAGCAATGGTCATCATCATGAAGGAGCGGGCGAGCGAGAGCCAGGTGCAGGCGGTCATCGCCCAGCTCATGGACATGGGGTACGACGTCCATCGGTCGACCGGCGCCAATCG
>SCUN01000224.1 GCA_004297655.1 Acidobacteriota bacterium
CTGCCGAGGACTTTGTCCGCGGCGGCCGCGTACTGCGATTCGAAACCCGACTGCATCATGTCGGTCTGATTGCCGGCGCGGAGCCCGAACTGGCCGACCTGCGCGATCGCGAGCGCGGGCGCGTTGCCCTGCAGCGTGCGCGGGAGCTGCGTCGTGAGCGCGACGGCGCGAAACGGCGTCGCGTCCGCGTGTTCGCGCGCGTGGAGATAGCGGTTGAGCCAGCCGTCGCGCGTGGCCTTCACGCCGGGCGTGCCGCTCTCCATGTAGTCCTGCGCGTCGAAGTGCGAGCGCGTCGGATCGGGCGAACCGCAGGCGTGCACGATCGCGAGCTCGTTCCTGTGGAAGAGGTCGGCGAGCGGCGACATCGATGGATGGATGCCAAAAAAGCCGTCGAGATCGACCGCGCCGGCCTCCTGGCCGGGCCGCGCCACGCCGATCGACGGGCGGACCTTGTAGTACCACTCCTCGCCGTAGGGGACGATCATGTTGAGCCCGTCCACAGCGCCGCGCTGGAAGATCGTCACGAGCACCTTCTGGCGCGACCGCGCCGCGAGCACGGTCTTGCTGATGAACTGCGGCGCGAAGCCGAGGCTCAGCAGCGCCAGCGATCCGTTCTTGATGAAAACCCTGCGGTCCATGTGTTCCTCCGTTCCGCGGACCTGAAGGTCCGCGGCTACGTACGGCCTATCGCTTCTGAAATTCCGGCGAGCCCAACAGCAGCGCGAGTAGTTGCGTCGAATTCGGCGCCTTCTCGAGCGTCGCGGAAGTCGTCGGCGAGATGCGGCCGGCCAGGATCGAGTCGACGAGCTTGTCGCGCGTCGCCTGGCTCGTGTCGGGCGCCAGCGCCAGCGTGTTGACGCGGATGGCGCGCTGCTGCTGGTTGCTCACGAGCGACAGACCAAAATTCATGCGCGCGAGCAGCGCGCCCGTGTTGACCCACGCGTCGGCCGTCGTGCTGTAGCCGGTCGGCGGCTGGCAGCCGTAGAGCGGCATGCCGAGGTTGGCCCGCAGCGCCTGCACGAGCGGCGCGGCGCTAACGATCGTCGCACCCGTCACGCGCGCGGCGGACACGACGAAGTCGAGCGGCGTCTTGACCTTGGCGTTGTAGGCCTCGACCGAGAAGAACTCCGGCGAGGTCAGGATCGCTCGCGTCACCTCGCGCAGGTTGCCCTTCGACTTGAGGTAGACCTTCGCGGCACGATCGACGAGCGACGCCGGCGGCGCGTCGGAGACAAAGCGCTGCGCCAGCTGGAACGCGACGTGATGCGCGGTCTTGGGATGCATCGCGAGGATGTCCAGCGCGCGTTCGCCCTCGCGCATGCCGTCCACGCCGCCGTGACCGGAGATCGTCTCGCCGAGGATCGTCTTCGCGTTCGGATCGTGCCATTCGGGCTTGAAGACGAATCGCCCGCCGCCGCGCGGCTGATCGATCGTCCAGCCCGTGAAGATCCGCGCCATCTCCTGGACGTCCTTCTGCGTGTAGCCGCCGTCCACGCCGAGCGTGTGCAGTTCCATCAGCTCGCGCGCGTAGTTCTCGTTGATGCCGCGCGGCGCGTTCTTCTTCGCCTGTTCGAGCTGCGTCATCGCGCGCTCACGTTGCTCGGCCGTCATGCGGGCCCGCGGGTTGTTCAACCGTTGCTGGACCTGCCGCGTCCGCTCATCCTGCTGCCGCGCCGACATGTTCGGATCGACCGACTGGAAGTTGTCGAGGTAGAAGAGCATCGCCGGGCTGTGCGCGACCGCGCCGAGCATGTCGCGGAAGTTGCCCAGGACGTACGGGCGGATCGCGTCCCGCTCGTACTCGTTCAGGTACTCGTTCACCGCGCCCTTCTGCGCGTAGACGTTGAAATGGTTGAACCAGAAGTCCACGAGCACTTCGTTCAACTGCCGTTCGCTCGTGACCGCGCGAATCATCCGCGCCTGCATCAGGTTCTGCAGCACCGACTGCGCGTTCTGGCGCAGGGCCTGCGCCTCCGGCGGCAGGTTCTTCGGATCGTTGGGATCCGGCGCCATCATGGCCTTGTCGTCCTTCGCGGCCTTCTGCTGCTGCTCGCGTCGCGCCTGCTCCAGCGGCCGGTAGTACTTCTCCGCCAGCTCCGCCGTTGTCATCGTCAATGTCTCGAACGACGAGAGCGCGCGATCGACGTCGGGATCGGCGATCTTCTCGGGCGCGAGCTGCTGTTCGATGTAGGCCTTGATCCCCATCGCGCGCACGCGCGCGATGTCGCCGGGCCGGGGCCCGTAGGCAACGCGGTTGAGCACGTGCAAGATCGTCGCGTCGTCAGCCTCCTGCGATCGAGCGCCGGCCGGGACGGCCGGGAGGAACACGAGAACGAGCGCGGCGAAGACGGCGATCCGGAGTGTGCGTGACATCATGGACTCCTGCTATCCGGGTTAGACCGAGCGCAAGCCTATAGGTACAAAATTAAATGATGCCGACGTTAGTGCGCGCCGACGAGTCGTTGATCCGCCGGATCATAGACGAGACCTATCCCATCTGGAATGAAGGGCTTAGCCTCGAGGGCTACCGCCGCTGGAACGACCTCCAAATACGGGCGCCGTGGGGCAAGGATCACTTGTGGCGGGTGGCACTGATCGAGGGGGACGAGATCCTGGCGTCGGCGAAATGGTACGACCTCGACTGCGGGACGCGCGTGCTGGGCATCGGCGCCGTGTTTACGCCGGAGCGGCATCGCGGGAAAGGCCATGCCCGTGAGTTGATGCGGCAGATGATGGCGACCGCGGAACAACAGGGCTATCAGGCGGCGCTGCTGTTTTCCGAAATCGGCGCGCCGTACTACGCGCGCGACGGATTCACCGTGATCCCGCGCGACACCGTCACACTCGACGTCGTCTTTCCGCGCCAGGGTCCGCCGGCGACGCTGGTGCGAGGCGGGGAAGACGCGGACCTGCCGTATCTGGCGGAGCTTCACGCGGCAGCGCCGTTCGCGCTGACACGCACGGCGGATCTCATCAAGTTCAACGTCGTGAAGCGCCGAGCTCGCGCGGCGCTCGGGTCCGCCGGCTCGCGCGTTGTCGAGTTCTTCGTGAGCGAAGAAGGGCATCGCCCGGTCGCGTACGTGCTGCTCTCGCGCGGTCCTTCGGGAAATCTCGGAGACGGCCCCGAGGTGATGTGGCTCGAGGCCTGCGGCGATCGGGATCCGTCCGGCGCGCGCGTCGGCGCGATGCTGCAGGTGCTCCGCGCGCGCACCGCGGGCGAACCGTGGCCACCTTTCCATAGCTGGTTACCCGACGGTTGGCTGCCGCCGCAGCTGAAGATCGTCGGCCGCGCCCCGGCCGAGGACATCATGATGATTCGGCCCCTGGGCAGAAATTTCCTCCCTCCGATGACGGCGAAAGACGTCATCTGGTGGCACGCCGACTACTTCTGACTGGCACTCTTCTTGCTCTACTTTCTGCAGGAGTTCTTATGTCTATCTCAGGACGGATGGTTGGATTGCTGGTTGGCGCGGCGATCGTGGCGACGGGCGGGTGCAATCGCGGCGTTGACCTCGACAAAGTCGCACCCGGCACGGAAGTCACGCTGACCCGCCAGGATGGCGGCGTCGTCAAAGGGCCGGTCGAGAAAGTTGAGCCGGACAAAGTCACGGTCAAGGTCGGGGCGCGCCCGAAGGTCGTGGAACGCAAGGAAATCGCGACGGTGCAGGTCGCCGAACCCGGCGTGACGCCGGAGGCGTTGCCGCCGGCCGCGAAGTACCGCGAGTTCGTCGTGCCGGACGGCACCGCGCTCAACGTGAAACTGCTGACGGCGGTCGCAAGCAACACGAGCAAAGTGGAAGACAAGGTGAGCGCGGAACTCGTCGACGCGATCACGATCGACGGCGTCGAAGTGCTGCCCGCGGGCAGCCCCGTCACCGGCACGGTCACGCGCGCGGTGCCGTCAGGAAAAGTGAAGGGACTCGCGGTGCTTGAAGTACGCTTCGATTCGCTTCGCGCCGGCGGCGAGACCTTCCCGATCGCGATCACTCACAGCCAGACCGCGGAACCCACCAAGGCGAGCGACGCCAAGAAGATCGGCATCCCGGCGGCGGGCGGCGCGGTGATCGGCGGCATCATCGGCGGCAAGAAGGGCGCGGTGGTTGGCGGCGCAATCGGCGGCGGCGCGGGCACGGCGGTCGTGTTGTCGACGTCTGGCAAGGAAGTGGTGTGGGCCACGGGCACGGCCATGAAGCTCGTCCTCGACCGCGACATCGAAGTCAAAGTCGCGATCAAGTAGCTAGCGATCGATGATCGCCTTCCACTGCTTCGCCAGTGCCAGCTGCGGTCCGTTGGTCCTGGCGTACGCGTCGAAGTAGCGATTGAATTTCGCTCTGTCGTTCTCCACGCTGTCGATCGGACGGCCGGCTGACCGGGCTTCGTAGAGAAGCCGCATGGCCAGCATCAGGCGGTCCTGATCGGCGGCGTGCTTCTCCAGATACGGGCCCAGTACCTTCAGCGCGTCCGCGCTCTGGCCGCCCTGGGCGAGCGCGGTGCCAAACCTCATCGTCACGTCATCGACGTCCGGCCACAGGATCGCGGCTTCGCGCAGCAGTCCGATGGCATCGGCGGTCTTGCGCAGTCGCATCATCGCGTCACCGAGCAGCGTGTAGACGAACGGCGCGCCCGCGTCGGTGATGAGCGCGGTCTGCCAGATCGCCACGGCGTCCGCGTCCCGCCCCGTTGCCGCGTAACTGGCTCCGAGATAGAACGCCGCCGGAAAGAACTCCGGCGACGCCCTGAGCGTCTCCTTCAGGCTCGCTTCGGCCGCGGGCAAATCGCCCTGAGCCATCTTCGCGATGCCGGCGAGGAAGAACGTGGCCGGATGCGCCGGCGCCGTCGCCAGCGCCTGCTGCAACTCGACGAATCGGCCGGCCTTTGCCGCCTGGATCGACGGCGCGAGCCCCGCGGGGAGCTGCGGCTGACCGACGATGTTCATGCGATCGACGAAGAAGCTGACGACGCGCGGCGAAAGAACGGCGTCGCGATCGAAGTCGTCGATCTTCGACGCGAACGTGATGCGCTCGCCCGGCGCGGTCGCGGCGCCGATCGTGCTCGTGGGCGCGGGGCCGGGCGCCGGCGCCGAGGCCTCGGCGTGCGTGACGGTGAAGGGCCGCGTGACCTGGCCGACCGTCTTGCCGTCGATCGTGGCGACGGCCCGCGCGATGTAGTCGCCGGCCGGCAGCATCGCGATCGGCACCGCGCCTTCCGCCGTCCGCTTGCCTTCGAACTTGCGATCGCTGAACTTCAGCGCCGCGCGCTCGACCGCGGGGTCGTTCTCGGTCTTGCCGATCTCGATCGACAGCGTCGCGCCCTGCAGCGCCGCCGCGGCATCCGAGTACACCTCGGCGTACGCCATGAGCGTGTCGGCGTTGATCCGCCCGTCCACCGACGGGCGCGCGCTCCGGCCGACGATCTCGGCGAGCATGAGTTCGCCCAGCCGAAGCTGGCCGGCCGACTCGAGCTTCGCGTTGAACGTGCGCTCGATGCTCCCCGCGCGGCCTTTGGGATCGACGACGGCGATCTTCACGCTGTAGATGCCCGGATCGACAACAAACGCGCCGGTGTATCGCTGCGGCCGTCCTTCATCGTCTTTCGACGGCACCGCGAGGGCTTTCTCGAACTGCGACCCGACGAGCGAGCCGCCCGCGTCGGTCATGAGACAGCCGAGCGCGAAGTCGCCCGACGGGTTGAACGAGCGGTCGATCTCCGTGCTCACCAACACCTTCAACCGCTTCGTCTCGTCGTCGCGGAACGTGAACGTCGTGACTTTGAGACCGACATCCGAAACCGGCAGCGGATTCTTCAGGGCATCGATCAGTTGCTCGTCGATCGTCTTGTCGGCGGCCGGCGGCGCAACAGCGAATTGCGGGCGCGCGCGGACCGTTACGCCAGGCCGATTGACCTTGACGGAGATGTCGTGCGCTTTGCCGTCGCGATCCACGAGATCGGGTTCGAAGCTCAGCAAGTAGTAGCCCGAGAGTTCCAGGTCGAGGCGCGCGAACGCAGACGAGGCGTTGACGGCGACCGGCAGCACGAGGCCGCGCGCTTCGCCGGTCAGACGATCGAGCCCTTCCTTATAGAGGTCGTGATCCGCGTAGTGGGTCGGCGACTGGCTCGACATGCTCGCGTCGGTAAACGAGCCGTCGATCTGCAGCGCGTAGAGGTTGACCTGCGCCATCGACGTCAGCGGCGCGACCCACGCGAGATCCGCGGCGTCGCGGTCGATCGCGATGCCCTCGGTCATCAGCACGAGCGTCTTCTGCGTCGTCGAGCTCGCCGCCAGCCGCTGGATGATGGCGCGCAGAGACAGCAACGAGTTGGCGGCTTGCGCGCGCGACGTCTGATAGAGCAGCCGCGCGCGATTCGCCAGCTCGGTCTTGCACTGCTCGAGATTGGTGGTCGTGTTGCGCCCGCCGAGGCACTCGCGGTCGATCATCTCGAGGTAGACGCGCGATTCGGGGCCTTCGCGCACGAACGTGAAGGCCTCGACGAGGCCGACGCGCCGGGTCACTTCGGCTTCCACCATCTTGCCGACGCCGTTCATCAGCATTTCCTTCACGAGCCGGTGATTGGCCGTGAAGCCGACGAGCGGGCCGGTGCCGGGGACGAACTCGACCGAGACGCGGTCGGACGCGCTCAGGCCGTCGATGAACTTTGTCGCCGCGGCGATCACGTTGCGGCCGTTGCCTTTGTGGATGTTGCCCTCGTCGATGACGATGAGGATCAGGCGGCCGGGCTTGAGGCCCTGATTGGTGCTGAACTTCGCCCGCTCCGGGTCGATGCCGTCGTCCGTGCGGCGCAGATTGATGAACTCCGCGGATGACAGGCGGCGCGGTTTCCCGTCGACCTTCAGGACGAAATCTTCCGGCTTGAGATCGTCGACGGGCTTGCCGGTCCGATCGACGGCGCTGACATCGACGGCGACCAGATCCACGCCGCTGCGGAATGTCGCCTGTGGCTGTTGCTGGGGCGCGGCCGCGAGCGCAGCCGTGCCCGCCAGGAACATCGCCAATGCCGCGCGTCGCATGGGGCCTATTGTCGCCGAAGTGCCTTCAGCGCGTCGCTGACGTGACGGGCCGCGTGGAAACCGGGCATGCCGGTCACGCCGCCCCCGCCGTGCGTGCCGGCGCCGGTGAGGAAGAGTCTCTGAATGGGGGTTGACCCGTCCGCCCACCCGAGCAGCGGACGCATCGTCCACCACTGATCGAGCGACTGCTCGCCGTGATAGATGTGGCCGCCCGAGGCGCCCCAGTCGCGCTCGATGTCGGCGGGCATGATGATTTCGCGTCCGACGATGAGCGACTCCAGGTTCGGCGCATGCGGCGCGAGCACTTCGAGCACACGCCGATAGAACACGTCATGCTCGTCGATCGACTCGTCGCGGAGCGTATGCGGAATCGTGTGCGCCACGATCGACATCACGTGCCGGCCCTCGGGCGCAAGCGATCCGTCAACGACGGTCGGCACGCTGATTTCCAGCCACGGGTGATCCGGAATCTCGCCATACTTGGCCGAGTCGTACGCGCGCTCGAGATCGTCGATGCCCTGCGCGATGAGCAAACGGCCGCGCAGCGCGATCTCGTCGCCCTTGAGGACGTCGAACGACGGCCGCTCGGAGAGCGCGAGGTTGACTTTCGCGGTCACGCCGCGCGCGCGGATGTTGCGCACGCGTTCGGCGAACACCGGCGGCAGATCCGCGGGATCGACCAGCCGCTGCAGCGTGGACTTCGGGTCGAGCGCGCCCAGCACGATTCGGCAGGGGATCTCCTCGCCGTCGTCGAGGATGACGCCCGTGGCCGTGCCGTGGTCCGTGCGGATGCGCGCGACGGTCGCGTTGGTGCGAATCGTCACGCCGGCGGTTTCGGCGACCGTCTGGATGGCGCGCGAGAGCGCGCCGGGGCCGCCGGCCACGGTGATGCCGCTGCCGACGGGCATCGGATCTTCGGCCATTCGCTGCAGCAGCAGCCCGCCGGTGCCCGCCGACCACGGCCCGGCGAAGTGTCCGAAGATCGCGCGCGACGCGATCGTGGCCCGCACGAGGTCGTGATCGAACCACTCGCCGACCACGTCGGCGATGGCCATCGGCACGTAGCGCATCAGCCGGCTCAGGTTCTTCTTGCCCAGGCTGCGCGCGCGGCGGCCGGTGTTGATCAGCCGCCAGAGATCGCCGCGCGACGGCGCGTCGATATCGGGAACCGGATGCCGGTTCAGATCGCGGAAGACCGCCGCCAGCTTCTGCGTGGTGTCGAGGAACTCGCGCCAGCGGCCCGCGTCCTTTGCGGTCGAGTCGAGCCGGTTGATCGCTTCGGCGGTGAACACCGGGTCGCGGTGGAACGAGATCGTCTGGCCGTTGCGTCCGAGCGACGTGAGCGCCGGATCCGGCGTGATGAACTGCAGCCCGCCGCGGTCGAGGCGCAACCGTTTCATCGCCCGCGTCACTTCGGGCGCGAGCGGGCCAATCGCATGCGTGAGCGTCGGCGCCTGGAATCCGGGTTCGAATTCCCGCGTGAGCGCCATCCCGCCGACTGCGTCGCGGCGCTCGACGACGAGCACCTTGTGGCCGGCCTTCGCGAGGAGGGCCGCCGCGATCAGGCCGTTGTGGCCGGCGCCGATGACGATGACGTCGACCATGGGTTACCTGTGCTCCGCCATCGCGCGAAGCGCCGCGTTCTTGCCCGGCGCGCCCATGATGCCGCCGCCCGGGTGCGTGGCGGATCCGCACATGTAGAGTTTCCGGATCGGCGTCTTGTATCCCGCCCAGCCCGGCGCGGGCCTGAGAAAGAAGAGTTGTTCGAGCGACAGCTCGCCCTGGAAGATGTTGCCTTCCGAGAGACCGAAGTCGCGCTCGATGTCGAGCGGCGTCAGCACCTGTCTGTGTGTGATGATGTTTTTTATATTGGGAGCATGTTCGGCAATCGTGTTGATCACCGCGTCACCGAAGGCTTCGCGGTGGTCGTCCCACGATCCTTCCTTCAGGTCGTACGGCGCGTACTGCACGAAGCACGACATCACGTGCTTGCCCGGCGGCGCGACCGATGGATCGGTAAGGCTCGGAATCACGATGTCGATGTACGGCCGGCGTGAGTAGCGGCCGTACTTCGCCTGGTCGTAGGCGCGTTCCATGTAGTCGACGCTCGGCGAGATCGAGATCGCGCCGCGCAAGTGCGCGCCTGAGCCTGGCATCGCCGTGAAATCCGGCAGCGCGTCGAGCGCGAGATTCACCTTGCCCGACGAGCCGCGGTACTTGTAGTGGCTGATGTCGTCGACGAAATCGCCGGGCAGGTGCTCGTGGCCGACCATCTTCGTGAAGGTCATCCGCGGGTCAAGACTGGATAAGACCACGTTCGCGAGATGGTAGTCGCCGTTCTCGAGCACCACGCCGGTCGCCGAGCCGTTCTCGATCAGGATCTTGCTGACCGGCGCTTCGGTGCGAATCTCCGCGCCGGCGGCGCGCGCCGCGGCGGCGATCGCGTTGGACACCATGCCCGTGCCGCCCTTCGACAATCCCCAGGAGCGAAACGCGCCATCGATGTCGCCGATGTAGTGGTGGAGCAGCACGTAGGCGGTGCCGGGCGAGCGGACGCCGAGAAACGTCCCGATGATGCCGGACGCCGACATCGTCGCCTTCAGCACGTCGGTCTCGAACCACTGGTCGAGGAAGTCCGCCGCGCTCATCGTGAGGAGCTGGACCTGGTTGTAGCGGTCGCCGTCGGGCAACGCGCGGAAACGGTTGAGGAGATCGCGCAGCGCCTTGATGTCGGCGAGCTTCGGCGAGAACGGATCGGGCGGCGTCATGCCGAGGATGGGCTTGGCGAACCGGCCCATCTCGACCATCGCGCGGCCGTACTCGTCGTAGGCTTCGGCGTCGACTTTCGAATGGCGCGCGATCTCGCGGTACGTGCGCGCGTGGTCGTTCACGCGCCAGAGGTGATCGCCGTCCGGCATCGGCGTGAACGTGCCGTCGAGCGGCAGGATCTCGAGCCCGTGTTTCGCGAGCTCGAGGTCGCGAATGATCTCGGGACGCAGCAGCGACACGACGTACGAGCACACCGAGAACTTGAATCCCGGGAAGATTTCCTCGGTGACCGCGGCGCCGCCGAGCACGTGACGCCGCTCGAGCACCAGGACCTTCCGGCCCGCGCGCGCCATGTAGGCCGCGGCGACGAGGCCGTTATGCCCGCCGCCGATGATGATCGCGTCGTATTTCGTGGCCAATCACGGCCATTGTAGCCGCTACAATGGCGCGAATGCCGGTTGGAAGTCCCTTTCATGAGCGCACGCTCGCTCTCTGCGAGAGCCTGAGCTACCGCGACTGGGCGGGGTACTACGCCGTCAGTTCGTACGAGCCGCTGCACGAGCACGAGTACAACGCCATCCGCAACGCGACGGCGCTCATCGACGTCTCGCCCCTCTTCAAATACATCGTCAGCGGCAAGGACGCCGCGGCGCTGGTCGATCGAGTGATCACCAGAGACGCCGTCCGCATGGATGTGGGCCAGGTGTTCTACACGCCGTGGTGCAATGAGCTGGGACAGGTCCTCGATGACGGCACGGTCAGCCGCCTCGCGCCGGATCGATTCCGCTGGACCGCTGCCGAGCCGAACTTGCGATGGCTGCGGCAGAACGCGGCCGGACTCACCGTCCAGATCGACGACGTCTCTGAGCAAATCGCCGCGCTCGCGCTGCAGGGCCCAACATCAGCCGGCGTGCTGCGCGCTGTCGCCGACGCCGACATCGACGGGCTGAAGTATTTTCGAATGACGCACGGCAAGATCGCGGGCTGCGAGGTGGATATCTCGCGCACCGGTTACACGGGCGATCTCGGCTACGAAGTGTGGATGCGGCGCGACGACGCGCTGAAGATCTGGGATGTGTTGGTGGAGGAGGGGGAGGCGTTCGACCTGCGACCCACCGGCCTGCTGGCGCTCGACGTCGCGCGCGTCGAGGCGGGCCTGCTCTTGATCGACGTGGACTTCTTCAGCGCGAAGAAGGCACTGACGGCCTCGCAACTCTACACCCCGTTCGAGATGGGGCTTTCGCGGCTGGTGGACCTTAATAAGGAGCGGTTCATCGGCCGTGACGCGCTGGCGCGCGAGCAGGCCTCGGGCTCGAAGAGGAAGATCGTTGGCATTGAAGTGAAGTGGCCCGATGTCGAGCGGCTGTACGACGCGGTGGGCCTGCCGCCGCTGGCGACGGCCACGGCGTCACGCGTCGCCGTTCCGGTTCGCGCGGACGGCGTCCAGATCGGCCGCATGACCTCGTCGACGTGGTCGCCGACGCTGAAGAAGATGGTCGGCCTGGCCACCGTCAACGCGTCGAAGTCTGCCCCCGGCTCGTACGTTGAAGTCGAACATACGGTGGACGCCGTCCGGCACTTCGTCGGCGCCACCATCGTGGACACGCCTTTCTTCAACCCGCGCCGCAAGACCCAGACCCCGCCCGGTTAACAAATCAGAGGATCCCGGCGTCTCTCCATCTGAGTGACCGCCATCTCCTTGGCCGCATCGGCATTCTCCTCCGGACGTGACGAGGTCGCAGACCTCGTGATCGCCGCGCAGAAGGGCGACCGTGCGGCCTTCGACCAGCTCTATCGGGCCTACGCCCGCATGGTCCACGGCGTGCTCCTGACGCGCATACCGCGATCCGATGTCGAGGACCTGGTGCAGGACGTGTTCATCCAGGCGATGCAGCGGCTCGGGTCCCTGCGATCGCCGGAGGCGTTCGGGGGATGGCTGGCGGCGATCGCGCGCACGCGCGCGATCGATCACCTCCGGCGCCTGCCGCCGACGACCGAACTGGTCGATGACGTCGCGGCCAACGAGCCGGATCGATCGGAGTTGATGACGGTGCTCGCGGCCATCGAGCGGCTGCCGCTCGCGTACCGCGAGACGCTCGTCCTGCGTTTCGTCGAAGGCATGACCGGCCAGGAGATCTCGGCGAAGACCGGCCTGACAGAAGGATCGGTGCGCGTGAATCTCCACAGAGGGATGAAGCAGTTGAAGGAAGAAATGGAAAGGGGGCGCCGATGAGCGACCTTCAGAACGACTACCTGTGGGACAAGTCGGGCCACGCCGATCCGGAAATCGCGCGGCTTGAAGCGTTGCTCGCGCCGTTGGGTCAAACGAGTCCTCCGCCGCCGCTCGGGTTCGCCGTGGAGATTCCGCGCCGGATGCGGCCGTTGGCCGCCATGGCGATGCTCGCGGCGGCGGCGGTGGTTGTGCTCGGGCTCGTCACCATGGTGTGGCGCGCAACGCATTCGGGACCGGCGGCGCCTGGGCTGACGCTCACGCAGACGTACACCACCGCGGGCGCCGGCGAAATTTCGCGCGAAGGGCACCTGCCGGTCGGCGGCTGGCTCGAGACCGCGCGTTCGCGCGCGACGATCGCCGTCGGCGAGATCGGGCAGGTGGATGTCGAACCCGGCAGCCGCCTGAGTCTCCTCAGCACGACGCCGGGCGACTACCGCCTGCACCTCGAGCGCGGCACGTTGCACGCGCTGATCTGGGCGCCGCCCGGACAGTTCTTCGTCGAGACGCCCTCGTCTACCGCCGTCGATCTCGGCTGTGCCTACACGCTGACGGTCGACGACGCGGGCGACGGACTCGTGCGCGTGACATCGGGCTGGGTCGGATTCGAATGGCACGGCCGCGAGTCGTTCATTCCGATGGGCGCCGTCTGCCGGACGCGCAAGGGGCTCGGCCCGGGGACACCGCACTATGACGACGCGGCAGACCGGTTCCGGGGCGCCCTGGAGACGCTGGATTTCGGCGACGGGCTCGCGCGCGCGATGGCGCTCGACACCGCGCTCGAATCCGCGCGCGAGCGCGACGCGATGTCGTTGTGGCATCTGCTCTCGCGCGTGGCGCCCGCCGACCGGGACCGCGTGTTCGACGCGCTGGCGAAGTTCGTGCCGCCGCCGCCGGACGTGACCCGCGACGGCATTCGCGCGGGCCGGCAGGACATGCTCGATGCCTGGTGGAACAAATTGGGTTTGGACACGGCGTCCTGGTGGCGCACGTGGAAACAACAGTGGCGCGGAGTAAAGGGAGACGAAAAATGA
>SCUN01000225.1 GCA_004297655.1 Acidobacteriota bacterium
CAGCGCGCGGTGATCGTGCTGCGCGCTGATCGAACGGGAGCGCGTTGAGCGCGCGCCACACGCCGTCGACGACTTCCTTCTGCCGGAGCAGCTTGTCGGGCATGCCGGCGTTCTTCTCATCCGCGAGATCGCCGTGCGCCTCGATATGCGCCTCGAGCGCCACTTGCTGGCTCTTGTGACGGCGTCTCCACCAGCGCTGCCGGTTGGACGCCTGATTGATGACGATGCGGTAGATCCAGGTCTTGAGCGCCGACTGGCCGCGGAACTGCGACAGCGTGCGGAAGACGCGGAGGAAGACTTCCTGGGAAAGGTCGAGGGCTTCTTGCGGATCGCCCAGGAGGTGCAGGGCGAGCTGATAGACCATCCGCTGGTGATCGGCCACGAGCCGGGTGCACGCGACTTCATCGCCCGCCGCGCAGGACTGCACCAGGGACCAGTCGGCCGAGGTGGTCCCGTCGTTCCAAGTCAGCGCTCGAAGAGGCTTCACAGCGTCTGAGCCCATGGTAGCACCACGTGTGTACCCATTAGAGACACCGGAAAGGCCGATTCCGTTCCGCTAAGATTCCCCTATCCGCCTCCCGACGTCTCTCCCCACTTCGTTCGCCGCCGTTTTCGGCCTGTTTGCCACCGTTCTGGCGCTCCTCGCCCTCGTCGTCAACGCCGTCGAGCGGGATCGCACCTACCAGAACCTGCTGGCCGAGGGCGATCGGGCGCTCGCCGGCGGGAACGCGTTCACGGCGGTCGAGAAGTACAGCGGCGCCCTAGCCCTGCGCCCCGATTCCATGGCGGCGCATCTCAGACGAGGCCAGGCCTACCGCGAGGAGAAGCGGGACGACGAGGCGATCCGCGACTGGCAGGACGCGGCGAAGCTCGCGAGAAAATCGACGCAGCCGCTCGAGCTGCTGGGCGACATCCTGAGCACCCGCGGCGAGGACGCGCAGGCCGCCACCTACTACGAGCGCGCGGTGCAGCTCGACGCCGCCGACCCGACCAAGCTCTACAAGCTGGCGCTGGCCCGGTACCGCGCTGGCCTGCCGGCCATTGCCGCAGACCCGTTACGCCGCGCCGTCGCGATCAACGACAACTTCGCCGAGGCGCATTACCTGCTGGGCCTGGTCCTTCGCGACACGCAACAGACGACGGAGGCCGTCGCGTCACTCGAACGCGCCATTCGCATCTCGCCGGGTCTGATAGCGGCGCGCGAGGAGCTGGCCGATCTATATCGTTCGCTCGGCCGGCCCGTGGACGAGCTGACGCAATTACAGGCGCTTTCGTCGCTCGACGCGTCGCTGCCCCGCGAAGTGGCGATTGCGTTGGCCGAATCGCGGCGCGGCGAGTTCGACGGCGCGATCGCGACGCTCTCCGCGGCGGCCGGCCGCGATCCGAGCGACTCCCAGGTCCAGCTCGCCCTCGGCCGCGTGCATCTTGAAAAGGCGGAGCGCACGATGGACCGCCAGTCGATCGCCCTGGCGCTCGATGCGCTCGAGCGCGCGCTCGCGGGCACGGCGCGCCGAAGCGAAGGGCTCACGCTGCTCGGCCGCGCGCTCTACCTGTCGGGCGACGATGCCGGCGCGGAACGGCTGTTGCGGGAAGCCGTCTCCACCTCCCCGCTCATCGTCGAAGGCTTTGGCTACCTGGCGGATGCGTGCGAGCGACTGCGGCAATACGACGCCGCGCGTGAAGCGCTCGAGAAGCTCGACACGCTGCAAGGCGACACCGCGCCGCGGGTCGTTCGCACGGCGCGCGCGCGCCGGCTGGGATTGCTGTCGCTCAAGGCCGGCGACGCGCCGACCGCCGTCGAGTTCCTGCAACGCGCGATGGATGCCGGCGGCCGCGACCCGCAACTGCTCGGCGCGCTGGCGGACGCGCAGTTCAAGGCGGGCGACGTGGCCGCCGCGAAGTCCTCGCTGGCCGACGCGCTTGCGCTCGCGCCGAAGGACGCGGAACTGCTTCGCCTGCGG
>SCUN01000032.1 GCA_004297655.1 Acidobacteriota bacterium
TGGAAACCGGATGAAGCGTTTCCCGATCTGCCCGCGCTGCGGCTCGAACGCGACCTGAACGTCGATCCGCTGCAACAGCGCGACGAGGACGCGCTGACCAACCTCGTGCTCGAACAGGCCGAGACGCTGCGCGGCACGCTCCGCGTGTGGCTCGACGACAGCCGGCCCGCGCCGCCGGGCTGGCTGCGCGTGACGACCGTGCGTAACGCGCGGCGGCTGGTGGAAGCGGGGCTCGTGCGCGAGATCTCGCTCGACTACGACCTCGGCTGGTGCGCGGAGTGTCTCGCGAGCGGCGAGCATCTCAAGAGTTCGGGCCGCCGCCACTGCGAGCACACGCCGACCGGCTACGACCTGGTCGCCTGGATGGCCGAGTCGGGCCGATGGCCGACGGCGCCACCCACGGTGCACAGCGGGAACATCGACGGCGGCGCCCGCATGCTCGGGTTGATCGCGCGCTACTGGCACGACGGCGCGCTCACTCTGAATCCGGCTCCGGCGCCGGACGCCGCGCCGGCGGAGAGCGCCGAGATCGCGCACACGCCGCCGGCGCCGGTCCAGGATGGCTCAAACGTCGCGACGCTCACGCAGTGCCCCAAGTGTCACCAGCCGTTCCTGTACCGCACCCACCGGCACTCGGCGCTCGAGCGTCTGCGATCGCTCGTCACGCAGCGCTACCCCGTGCGATGCAGCGGCTGCGGGCATACCTTCTGGAGCGCGGATCCGATTCTCGTGCGGCTGTCGTCGGGCGGCGGGACGGGCCGCTCGGCGCATGAAAACTCGCGCCTCGACGACTTTGATCCGGACTAGGCTAGGGAGAGGCCGCTGATGCCGTACGACGACCTTCCGCTGGGCCGCCCGTCGAGCCCGCCGCCGGCGCTCCCCTCGCCGCCGCGCTCGTCGCCTGTGACGCGCTGGATTGTCGCCATCGCCGCGATCGTCGCGGCCGGCGGCGGCCTGTATTTCTGGTGGCTCACGCGCCAGCCCACGATTCCCTCGACGCCGCCCCCGACCGCGGCCACCGATGTGGCGGTCGGCACGAACCGCCCGACCCGCCAGCCGATCGAACTCCCCGCGCTCGACGCGTCCGACGCGTTCTTCCGCGAGATCGTCTCCACGCTCTCGCGCCATCCGCAGCTCGCCCGATTTCTCGCGACCGATGGTTTGATCCGCGCGACGGTGCTCGCGGTCGAGCAGATCGGCGACGGCAAGACGCCGGCCGGACCGCTCAAAGTGCTGCGGCCGACGACGCGGTTGAAGATCATGGGCAACGAGTCCGGGAAGATCGAGCCGGCCGCGTACGTGCGCTGGGAAGGCAACGTCAGCGCGCTCACGTCGATTCGCTCGCGCGAAGCGGCGCAGCTCTACGTGAATCTCGAGCCGCTGTTCGACGCCGCGTACAGCGATCTCGGGCATCCGGGCGCGCATTTCACCGACGCGCTGACGCGCGCGATCAACATGCTGCTCTCAACGCCGGAGCCGGGCGAGGAGCCGGTGCTGCTCAAACGCGCCGGGTTCTACGAGCACGCCGACGCGTCACTGCGCGCGCTGAAGCCCGTGCAGAAGCAGTTCCTGCTCCTCGGTCCCGACCGCCGCGCGAGCGTGCGCGCCTGGCTGTCCAACTTCGCCAAGGGCCTGGATCTCGCCATCAAGTAGGCCGCCCGGCGATGGTACACTCGCAGGGATGGCCGAACTGACCTTGCCCCGGCGGCGCTACAGCATGACGAGCGCCCTGCCGTTCTTTCTGATGCACGTCAGTGTGCTGTCGGTCTTCTTCTTCCCGTTCCGCTGGTCGCTCGTGGCGTGGCTCGCCGGCTCGTACTTTCTCCGGATGTTCTTCGTCACGGCGGGTTACCACCGATACTTCAGCCACCGCTCGTATCGCCTGAACCGGTTCTGGCAGTTCGTCGTCGCGTTCATGTCGCAGACCTCGGCGCAAAAGGGCGTGCTCTGGTGGTCGGCGCATCACCGGCATCATCATCTGATGTCCGACCGCAAGGCGGACGTGCACTCCGCCGTGCAGGAGGGCTTCTGGTGGTCGCACGTCGGGTGGATTCTGTCGGACGAGTTCGACGACTACGACCCGTCACGCGTCGCCGACTTCGGCAAGTACCCGGAACTCCGGTGGCTCGACAAGTACCACCTCGTCCCGGCCGTGGCGTACGGCGCCGCGGTGTTCTTCATCGGCGGCTGGGACGCGTTCGCGTGGGGCTTCGTCGCCGCCACCGTCGTGCTCTATCACGGCACGTTCCTCATCAACTCGCTGTCGCATGTCTGGGGATCGCGCCGGTTTCCGACGCCCGACGAAAGCCGCAACAACTTCGTGCTCGCGATCGTCACGCTCGGCGAAGGCTGGCACAACAACCATCACTTCTACATGTCGAGCGTCCGCCAGGGGATTCGCTGGTGGGAGATCGACGTGACGTACTACCTCCTCAAGGCCCTGTCGTGGGTGGGCATCACCCGCGAACTGCGGCCGTTCCGCGCGCCCGACTCGCACGAATTGTCGTAGAATCGCCCCACTCATGGGCGACCCCAGCCGTCCAGCAGACGACATCACCCTGTTGACGTCCGTCCTCGCGCTGACGTCCGGCGCCAGGGCGAAGCTCCCGGCTGACTCGCCCGCCTCCGGCGATCTCGACGCGATCGTGGGCACGGTCGCCGAGCTGATCAAGCGCGCGTCGGCCCGCAGCGTGACGCCGTCGATTCCCTCCTCGATCGCGGCCGGCGCCGTCGGCGGCCACGAGACGATCCTCGTCGTCGAGGACAACGAGACGATCCTGACGCTGGTCACGACGGCGCTCTCCCGTCCATGGCGCTCAGCACGTGATAGCCGAGACGGGA